>JBGUVV010000432.1:0-7428 GCA_045220525.1 Kiritimatiellia bacterium | reverse complement strand
CCACCGCCGACAAGAACGCAGTCCTCGACTGTGCAATTAAGGCCCGCGCACCAAACTCCGCCGCCGCATGTGTCGGCGTCTCCGTGGCTTACAGTCGTATTGTCCTTCCGCGCACGCGTCCATCCGTTCGTCAGCGTAAAGCCCTTCACCGTGGCACCGTCCTGCAAAAGGACGCAGCGTATCGCGTCGGCGCCAAGCCCCTTCACGTCATAGCTGCTCGGCGCGTCGTCCTTTACGAAAGCCTGCGCCCCCTCGATTACGGTCGTGTCGCGCCCATCTCGTGATTCAAGCGTGACATTCGCCGGCACGACGGCACGCGAACAAACAGCATAGTCGCCGGACTGTATCATATTGCCCGTGCGATACGTTCCCGGAAGTGCCACCACTCGGTCGTAGGCGCGAATGTTCGCATTCGAAAGCGCACCTTGAAGAGTCTTTGCCGCTTCCGGGAAGAATCCGCTCGCCAAGTCGTTGCCATTTGGCGCCGCATACCAGACGTTCGTGTAAAGCGCAGAAACGACAATTCCGCCCGCCGCCTCTGCGCCCGAAACCGTGACGCTCCACGAAGCATCCGCGGCAAGATTCGTGACCCCGTTCACAACAGCCCCGGCGAGAGGCCGCGTTCCGTCGCCAACGGTCAGCGTGCAGGTCCCTTCCGCCTCCAGCTCGATGCGCGAAGCGGATGGCGAAAGTCCGCCGTTCTCCGCAACCATGGCAATCACACTCTTCGTCGTCGGCCTCATGAACGCACCGGCGACCGGCTTGCCGCTGTTGAACGAAATGGGGTTCCCTTCGTAGTCGGTCGTCACGTAATGCCAGTAATTGCTGCCGTAGTTGTCGGTCGAAGGAACAACACCGGCATCAAACACGGGCGACACGGCGAGCGGATAATAGTCGCCGTTTGCAGGATTGGCGAGAAGCGGGTCGGCGACAAGAGCCGACGTGTCGTCAATGGTCGAGAAATCCCAGCAGACGTTTCCGGCGGAAACGCCGTTCCCTCCAGCCGTGTCGCCACCGAGGAAAACCGAGGCGTATCGTCCAATGCTGGTGGAGGACGTGCTGTACGGCTTCACGCCCGCAGCCTTTTCGCAGATGACGGTGCTGTGCATGATACGTCCACTTCCCAACACACCCGTCGAAGGTGCGCCATCCGTACCCGTCACGAACACACAACCGCAGGCAGAGCCACCATCCATGAAGCAGGTGCTACCTGGATTGTCCGCAACATAGCAACGCGCTAGACGTGCATTGACAACAACGCCGCTTACCTTCGAGCTGTTGTTGGTGACAATGCAGTCGTCGAGGTAGAAATACGGATTCGAGTTCGTGCACCGAACGACGCTTCCCACGGTTTTATTGTTGCCGGAATCAGTCTTTGCCGTGCGTCCGCCAGTAAGCGTGAAGCCTTGAACCTGTGCCTTGGTGTTGACACCGACTATGCAACGGACAGCATTCGGTCCGCGCCCGTACGCATCTGCATCGCTGCTCGTGTCGGGTTCGCCCATGATGATCGTATTCTCCGCGCCCTCTTCGCTCGTGATACGTGTCACCGACGACAGCAGGCAGAGGCGGCTTCTGCCATATTTGGTGTCGTTGGTTACGCCTTCCGCGTACGTCCCCGGCTTGGCGACGATGACGGTGGATGGGTTCGCGTCGTATGCCGCCTGAAGCGTCCTGTACGGACGCTCGGCAGAGCCGTTTGCACGTGCGGCGTCCGCGTCTGGCTTTACGTAGGCGACATCCCATACTACAGTATCGGAGTTTGTGATGACAACATCTGGATTGGCTGGCGGCATCACGAGAAGCCTGTCGTTCATATCCGGGAAGCGATAGTCGCTGCTGAACAGCGGATTTCCTTCGAACTTGAAATACGAAAGACGTTTCCCTTCCGGTGCGACAGCAGTAAAGACGTACTGCGTCGGATAGACATCGGGATAGACGTACGAATAGCTCCCCGACCGGCATCGCCCCGTGCCGTTCACGATTTCGGCGCCGCCCTTCACGGCTATGCCGCCGGCGGCGGGTGTTCCGACGGTCTGCGTCGCGCCGGCCGCGATTGTTCCCGACGTGTTGACCGTGTTGCCGCCGTAGTCCTTGTTGTCTATTCCCTCAGGCAACGTTATAAGCGAAAGATACGTCCCGTCGCCGGCCGTGCGCGCTACGCTGTTCGGCAGGAGACGAACGTCTGGAATTATAGTCGACATGACGGAGCGAGGCTCGTCGCTTTCCTTCACGCAGTTCATGAACGTGCTGGACGCATTGTACGTGCCGGATTGGAAGAACACCGTGTTATAGAAACTTTCGTTGGCGGAGTCGCTGCACTTCTCAAAAACATTGTCCACAATAGTACAGTTGACCGCCGTGACGTACGAGAGCAGTATACCTCCGGAAGCGACATTGTCCGCCCCCCATGTATTATGATGTAGAACGCACGAATAGAGTCGCACATTGTGACCGGAGGAACCCATTGCAATCTTCGTATTCGAAGCACTGTTGACCATATTTTGCTCGAACAGACATCGCACAAACGTACCATTGAAAACCGCGCCCCCATTCATTGCGCTGCACCCCTTGAAAGCACAATCAACGAAGTATATTTCTTCATGGGCGACGCACACGCCGCCCCCATACAATGCATAATTGCTTGTGGCCGTAGCCGTCTTTGCCGCCAGTGTAGAACCGTTCAAGAAAGTAAAACCCTTGAAAATAGTGCCTGCACAAGAAGTCCCGCTATTGTCATAGATTGTTAAGCATCTCACAGCATCCGAACCGGTGCCGATATCCGTCTCAGCCGATTTATTTCCGACAATAAAAGTATCGGAGGCGTTGCCCGTGGCATAGATAAAGAACTTCTTGTTGTTCCATCCAATACGCGAAGGACCACGCGACGAGACTGCCGCGCCAGTTCCGTTGGAATAGACGCCAGGTGCAACGTAGATCGTATCGCCGGACGATGCCTTGTCGATCGCGATCTGAATAGTGCCGAATGCCTTTTCCATGGACTTACCGTCGTACCCGGCGGCATTATAAGCCGCAGCGTCGGCATAGTTCTCGTTGTAGTTGTCGTCATCGACATACCACGTGTTTGGTGACGCAGCGTTGGTCGTCAATGCGAACAGCAGTGCAGTCGCTACCAGCATCATCAATGTCTTTTTCATTTTGTTTTCTCCTTCCGTGTGTTCTGTGTTTTCCGTGGTTAATATTCAAAGGTGAACCAGCAGGTCTGGCCCGCCTCGACATAAATCTTGAACGTGTCGCCGGAGACGTCCTCAAGCTGTCCGCTCTTCACGTTGCGCACCTTGCACGGGAACGGCAACTTGAAGTCGAACGTCCCGTTGCGGAGCGCATGCACGCTCAGGAAGTCGCCGTTCATGTCAACTTCAAGAGCGTTCGGCTCGACTGGAACGTACGCGCCAGCAGCCCGCGCACGGGCGTTGAACTCTGCCGGCTTCATGTATGCATCCGTCGTCGAGATACGCCTTAAGACGTAACGGTAGGTCGCCGCAAGCGCAGGGTCGGAGTCGAAGTCCTTCGCAAGGTAGATGTCATACGGAACGCCCGATGCGGCCATGCGGTTGAGCTGACCCGCCATTTGCGGAAATGTGTTGGGTCTCCCCGTCGATGTCATCATGCATGTGTCGTAGTCGAACTTGCCTTTTGGCGCAAACAGGTTTATACGGAAGAGGCTTTCCTCGTCGATGACGAACGCGACTTGCGAATGCCACGAGGACGGCTTTTTCGCCGCAAGCGAGCGGAAAAACGCGGAAACATCGGCAATGTCCTCCTCGATCTCCGGCGGACGGAACCACCCATGCTCCATGTCGTAGTACCAGAATCCGCAGCGCTGCGCAATCATCTTTCCGGCAAGCTTGCGGTGGATCGTGCGCCATTCCTCTATCTCTCGCGCGCGGCTCACCCCGGCGTCGCGCATTTCGGTCTCCTTTGCGGTCCACACACCCCACGTGCGCAGGTCGAACTCGAAAAGAAAGCGCTTGCCATATCGGTTGAAAGTCGCAGATGGCATCTTTCCACCAAACGGAAGCGCGGGGGCGCGGCGGCGGTAGTCGGGCTGCGGGATCACTACGTCGAAAACGTCCGACTCGGCGAAAGGAGTCAGGTCCCACGCACCGTCCATCCGGGCCTCGAACTCGCACATGCACCAGCGGATGAAAATCATGTCCTTTCCAAAGCCACTTTTAATGTGGCGGGCGAGGTCCTCGAGCATGGCGAACGGAGCGCGTTTCTGGAATCGCATCCACTCTATGTTCGCGGCATCCGCAACAGGATCGTACATGGGCTTGTCGCAATCAGGCGGCGGCATCGCGTCGGCGCGCCCGGTCCAGCGGCGGAACGCCTCGACTGCGGGCTTCGAGTAATCCGCCTTGGCGACGGCAAACTGCCCGTCGTGGAAGCCGAAGAGATGCACGCCGACAATGCGCTTGGAAAGCCCGGCCTTCTGAAGCCCCTCGACGAGCGCGGTCAAGTTCGTCTTTATTTGTTCGCGCCAGACAAGAGAGTGATACGAGACCCAAGGCCAGTAGCCCTTCGGCAGCGTATCGCCCGGTGCGATAGTCTTGTTCGCAAGGTTGAAGTTGCCGCAAACGAGCCGACCGTCTTCGGTGCGCCACGTCTCGTCTGGATAGCGGGCGGTGAACGTCGGATATGCGCCAAGTCCTATCGCCAGGACAAACATGCTGTTGGGCGCACAGCGCATTCCCTTGCGAACCTCCTCTACGGCAATTTCCGCGTCGAAGCCGTCCTCGTTCCATAGCCCCTTGCGAGGCGGAACGCCCCTGAAATTGACGGGGAACACCATGAGCGGCACGCTCTTCGCGAGATTCGCGCCTGCAAACCGGACGCTTCCATTTTCAGCGCCCATCCCGCTTCTGTAGAGGATCGAGGGCACTTCCACGCCGTCGATGAAGAAGCGCGGATAGCCGTCCTTCATGTGCACCTTAGCTGAATGTTCAACGTCTGCCGCAATCTTCCGATTGAACTCCTCCTCGGGAATCATGTCGGAATTGTGCGGTTTCGTGGCAATGAATGGCTTGCGCACCGGGTCTTCCTTCGCGGCGGCAATCGCGGCGTCCGCGTCCTCCACACGCCATGCGCTCCATACGCTGTGCGAAGCGGCACCGGCCACGTTTATCGACGTCGTCTGCTCTTCGCCATCCTTTGCCGCGTCGCCAAACGCATACTTTCCCTCGTATGCGTTCTTGGCCGTATTCGGCATCCAGGTCATGCGCCTTGCGCCGCCGACGGTCAGCCCTGTGCCGTCAGACGGGATCTGCCCGTCCTTGCCAACTGCGCCGACTGTGAGAACGCCGTATGAGAACTCGAAATCATAAGCATAGGACGACACCGCTGCAAAGCACTTTGTCCGCGTTCCCTGCGGGATGGCAAACGGCTTCTTGGGGCGTATGCGAACGGATCCGACGTCATTCGTCTTTAAGATTTCAAGCCCCTTCCCGAATCTGGTGTCGACGATCCGCACGATACCCGCGCCTCCGTCTTTCCACGAAACCGAAAACGCATCGACCCCTTCATCGTACGGCGCAGACCAAAGCAGCCTAGCCGGCTTGGGAAGCTCGTACCGGCGCGGGCCGTTGTTACGCCACCCGGCGGTAAAATCAGCCGCACATGCTGCCGAAAGCGCAAGAGTCGCCAACGACATCAGTACAAATATGCTTCTGGCATTTCTCTCTTTCATCATCTCATTCGCATTTCGCACAGTCTACTGGACGCGTCTTGACGAGTTTTGTCGCATGTGGCGGGACAATCGCGGCGTAGTAGCCGACGTGCTTGCCCTCGCACTTCTGCCGCCAAAGGTCCTTTACCCAGCACATGCCGTCTAGCCCGATCTCCTTGAAAGAGAAGCGGATTTCGCGGGCGATCGGGCTACGGTTTACGAGCGCGACCGCCTTGAAGCTGCCGGAAATCGGGCGCACCCATACGCTTTCCGCGTCTGTATGGCGGATCCGCCGAGCAGTCTTGCCGAGACGGTCCTGGCTCACGGCTATCACCTCGTCGTTCATCAAGAGGCTCTTCGTGAATGCATCCATCGTCGTGAGGTCGCAGCCGATCATCAGCGGCGAGCCGAGCATTGCCCATAGAGAGACGTGGGTGTATTGCTCGTTCGGCGTGAGGAACGTCGGGTGGTCGTAGCCGAACGAATACTGCTGCCCGACAAGCATCATGTCGGGGTCGGCCCACCAGCCTGGACGGTTGTAACGCCAATACTCGGCGTTGACGCGCCCTTCTATAGCTCCTTCCATCCACGGCCACGTGTCCTTGAGGTCGTCCCATGTTCGCCAGCAGTTGCCGCCTGTCTTGTCACCCCACGCTTCTGTCTGCCCTATACCGTACTGGCAGAGCGAAAATACGATGTCTCTCTTCTGCTTGCGCAGGCACTCTCCCATGAGCCTATAGGGGCGAACGAACGCTTCGCGGTAGGCGAGATTCGTGCTGACGCCACCGTCGTTGCGCCAACCCCAGCCGTCAAGCCCCGTTTCTTTCCAAAAGACCTCCCTGTAGCTGCACCAGTCGTATTTCACGTAGTCAAAGCCCCATTCCGCCCAGCTCTCCGCGTCCTGCAGCTCATGCCCGAGACTTCCCTCGCATTTGCCGCAAGTAATGCGTCCAGGCGATGAATACAGCCCGGCCTTGAGGCCGAAAGAGTGGATGTAGTCCGCAAGGCCTTTCATGTCCGGGAAGGAGCGGTTTGGGATGATTTTCCCGTTCGCGTCGCGCGGGGCTCCAATTACGTCCTCGCGTCCGCCGAAATGGCTCTTGCGCATCTCTATATGCGGCGAGTCGGAGTTGTTCATCTCCCACCAGTCGTCGAGGTTGATGTATGCCCAGCCGTGGTCGGCAAGGCCCGACTCGTCCATTGCCTTCGCCGCCGCCATTGCCGCGTCTGCGGTCAGCCTGTAGCAGAGCGTGTTCCAGCTGTTCCAGCCCATCGGCGGCGTGAGCGCGATTGTATCGCCGACGGCGAGGCGGATTGTGCGCGTCGCCTTGCCGTGGGCGTTCTCGGCGGTGACGGCAATGTCGTAGTCGCCGTGAGTCTTCGGCGCAATGCCGCGCAGGACGCCCTTTCCGTCGAGCGTCACGCCATCGGGTAGCCCCGCAGCGGAAAACTTCATCGGACGCTCCCCGCTCGTAGCAACGCGGAAGATCACGGGATGCCCCGGCCTTACACCCCAGATGTCCGCTCCGTTGATGCGCGGCGCCTTCGCCTCCGGCGGAGTGAGAACGCCGAGCTGCGCGTAAAGGTCGGGATCGTCTGCTACTTTCAGCGTCGCGTCAGCTTCGCATGTGAAACGGGCGTCGAGCCAGTCGGCGTTCACGGCGGCGAAGTCATGCCAGGTGCCGCCGCCGCAGGTCTCGAGGATTATCTCCTCCGCGCCGACGAGATCAACGTGCACG
>JBGUVV010000431.1:0-4062 GCA_045220525.1 Kiritimatiellia bacterium | reverse complement strand
ACGGGCGAGCCGATTTCCTTGGCGACGTTGCCGAGGTATTGCTCGACCGTGATGTCGCCGTCAGCGACGTAGTCCTGCTTGAGAAGGCAGATCTGCGTGCAGAACTTTGCGGCCATGCCCTTCTTGATGCCGACGAGGGCCTGCTCCGGAGGGAGCTTGCCCTTCTGCTCCTTGAGCGCGTTGAGCTTGATCTCGAGCTCCGCGTCGATCTCGGTCTGGGGAACTTCCTCGGGACGGATGTACTTGGGCGCGTTCGCCGCGACGTGCAGACAGATCATGTGGGCCGCCTCGTCGAGCTTCGCAGACGGAGCGTCGCAGCCAAGCTCGACGAGAACGCCGATCTTTCCGCCCATGTGGATGTAGCCGGAGAGACACCCGGAGCCTTCGAGGGCGTAGCGCTCGCTGCGGCGGATCTTCACGTTCTCGCCAGTCTTGGTGAGAAGCATCTTGAAGTCGTCGGCGAGAGTCTCGGCGATGTCCTTGCCTTCGAGGGCCGTCTTCGCCGCGTCATCGACAAACTTAATGAACGCATCGGTCTTTGCGACGAAATCCGTCTCGCAGTTGACCTCGGCGAGCGCAAGAGCCTTGCCGTCGGCGGCGGAAGCGAGGGCGATGATGCCCTGCTTGGACTCCTTGTCGACGCGCTTCGCGGCGACCGCGAGGCCCTTCTCGCGAAGATACTTGACGGCCTCGTCCATGTTGCCCTCAGTAGCCTGAAGAGCTTCCTTGCAAGCCCCCATTCCCGCGGCAGTAGCCTCGCGGAGCTGCTTGATCATGTCAATCGTAATAGTCATTTTCGTTTAAGTTTTGTTGTTAAAGGTTTTGTGGTTGAGTTGCTTCGGCAAGGTTACTCCGCCTTGGGCTCCTCCTGGGCAGGGGCCTCTGCGGCAGGCGCGGATGCCGCAGCATCGACGGCGGCCTGGGCCTCGGCGACCTTCGCCTGGCGCTTCGCGGCGAGATCGGCCTTAGCCTTCGACTCGGCGGCCTCCTTCGCGGCGCGCGCAGCGGCCTTGACGGTGGCGGCGACGGACGACTTCTTGGAAGCGGACTGGCGAGGCTTGCGCTCGGCGACGGCCTTGGCCTTGCGCTCTGCGCGGGCGGCCTTCTCGGTCGCGTCGCGCTGGGCCCTTTCAGCCTCGCGGCGGCGGTTCTCCTCGGCGGCCTTGGCGCCATACTCGGCGCTCGCCTCGGTAATGACCTTCTTGAGCCCGCCGAGAATGAGCTCGACGCCGCGCACGGAATCGTCGTTGCCGGGAATCACGTAGTCGATCGGCTCCGGATCGGCGTTCGTATCGACGAGAGCGACAATCGGAATCCCGAGGCGGGAAGCCTCGCGAACGGCATTGACCTCCTTCACGCAGTCGATGATCACGATGGCTCCGGGGAGATCAACCATCTCGGCGACGCCGGTGAGGTTCTTCTCGAGCTTCGAAAGCTCGCGGCGAAGCATGGAGTTCTCCTGCTTGTGCTCCGAGAGCTCTCCGCCGTTGGCCTTGGCCGTGGCCTGGAGCTGGCGCATGCGCTTGACGGACGAGCGGATCGTCTTGGCGTTGGTGAGAGTTCCGCCGAGCCAGCGCTCGGTCACGTAGAACTGGTCGACATCAACTGCAATGGACTTGACGAGCTCTGCGACCTGGTTCTTGGTCGCGACGAAGAGGATCTTCTTTCCGGCGAGAATCGTGTCGCGGACAAAAGCCGCGGCCTCATCGAGCATTTCAACAGTCTGCGCGAGGTCGATTACGTGGATGCCGTTGCGCTTGTCGAAGATGTAGCCTTTCATCTTGGGGTTCCAGCGCTTCGTCTGGTGACCGAAGTGAAGACCGGCATCGAACAGGTCCTTGAGCGTGATGCCCGTAAGGGCGGACGTAGGCATTTCCATTTTGTTTTTCCTTTTTAGATGTTTCTATTTCAATCCGCTTTGTCCCCGGATGGATACCGGAAATCATTCGCTTCAACAAGCCCCCTGTGGGCTTATTGGCGTGAAGTATATCAAATCCGTCGCATGCAAGTCAATAGGCACTTGACGCGGCATGCATAAAAATGATATAATTCACGTCAATCGCAACCGCGAGGGCTATTAGCTCAGTTGGTTAGAGCGCTTCCTTGACATGGAAGAGGTCAGTGGTTCGAATCCACTATAGCCCACCAAACGACTCGCGGCATCTCGGCCTCGGCGACAACGCCTCAGGCGAGCAGGCTCTGTCCGCCGTCAACTGGAATCACGCAACCAGTCGTCGCATTCGCAGAGATGAGAAATACAACAGCGTCTGCAACGTCCTCCGGCGAAGGACGGCCAAGCGGCATCTCTCCCGCTTGCTCATGGACGCCCTCTGGCGCAAGGACAGGCCCCGGGGCGACGGCATTGACGCGAAGAGTCTCCGAAAACATCAAGGCCGCCTTCTTCGTGTATTCAAGCAAGTCGCGCTTCGTCTTTTCATACACCCCGCCCTTCGCCGCGCCGCCATCAGTAAGAACGCGGCAATCCAAGACGTTAACGACAGCCCCCCTGCCCTCCGTCTCGCGTCCGGCCATCAGCATGGTGAGCTTCATCGGCGCGTCGCAGTTGACGGCCTTAAGAGTCTCTGCGTCGCCCGTGAAAAGCGCCGCGTTGTTCACGAGGGCGTCAGGCGGAACGCCGCCAAGGGTGCTCAGCGCGGCGGAATAGCACTTTGCCGCGCCAAGCGGATCCGAGAAGTCCGCGACTATGTCGGCCCCTGCGTCGGCGCGGTGCGACGTCGTCAAGACGCGCCATCCAAGCGACCGCAGGCGGCTGGATATCGCCTTGCCGATGCGCACGGTCCCTCCCGTGACTAAAGCCGTCTTCACCTCCGCCCCCTTTTCGAAAATTCGCAACCGCAGTAGCTCTGGCGGTAAAGGCCAAGCTCTTCCGAGCGCCTGACTGACTCCTTGAAGCCGTCGCATTTCTTGAAGTCCTCCTCAAGAAATGGAACGCCGCAAGATGCAGCATCGCGCCCTGCGGCGAAAAGCTGGCGTGATATCTTGTGCGGTGATACGCTAAGCGACGTCGTGAACGCGTCGTAGCCGTTCTGCGCGGCGAATTCGGCAGCCTTGCGCAGACTGTAGCGGAAGCACCTTTCGCAGCGCTCGCCCTTCTCGGCGTCGCCCTCGTGCCCCGCAGCAACCGTGCGCAGCCAGTCTTCATGGTCGTATTCGACGGAGGCAAACTCAACGCCCTCGGCCTCGGCCACGATCCGCGCGTTCTCGCGCCGCCTCTCGAACTCCTCGACGGTGTCGATATTGGAATTGGCAAAGAGCATCCCGACCGAGTGGCCCTCGCCCTTGAGCCTGGGCACGCAGGCGCACGAGCACGGCCCGCAGCAGGAATGGAGAAGGACCTTCACCGCCTTGCGCCCTCCAGCACCTTCGCAATCTGGCGGGCGACGGCCATCGACGGATCGACGACCTCCGCGCGGCCCGCGCACACGTCTTCTATGATGCCCTTGAGATGCGGGAAGTGAGTGCAGCCGAGGACGATGCTGTCGGCCCCCGCCTTGAGAAGCGGCTCAACCCTCCGGCGGACGACTTTCTCTATCTGCGCACGTCGCGGGCTTGAGTCGAGAGCCTCGCCGCGCATTATCGCGTCGCGTTCGCCCTCCACTATCGCGACAAGCTCGTCGGCCACGACCGCGAGCACGGTGACGTTCTTTGCGAAACGCGCCTTAGTCTCGTTGTAGAGCCGCCCGTTGAACGTGCCTGCCGTCGCAAGGACTCCCACGACGCCGCTTTTGGAACGGATGGCGGCGGGCTTCACGGCGGGCTCTATACCGACGAAAGGGACATCCGGGTGCTTCGCCCTCAGGATGTCTATCGCCGCCGCAGTGGCGGTATTGCAGGCGACGACTATCACCCCGCATCCGGCCTTGAGAAGTTTTCTGGTGTTCGCCTCGGAAAAGCGCACGATCTCCTCTGGCGGCCTGTTGCCGTAAGGGCAGTTCTCGGAATCGGCCAGATACTCGGTCTCTACGTCCTGACGAATCGAGCGGAATGCGCGAAGTATGCACATTCCGCCAATCCCCGAATCGAAGAACCCGACTTTCACAG
>JBGUVV010000430.1:0-2252 GCA_045220525.1 Kiritimatiellia bacterium | reverse complement strand
GACTTCGACCTTGCGAAGCTGAACGGCACGGCAGTCGGCGTGTTGGACGAAATGAAGACCCCGTATCTTCCATTCCGCGTCTTTGAGGGCGCGGCGGGGCGCGTCCCCGGGTTTGGCGGCTTGCGCACTCTTGCGACTGGCGACCACTTCAATGACAGCGAAGCAGACTATGACCTCATCGTGCGCACGCTCGGCGCATCCCTGCGCGACATGGAGGGGGCAGCTGTGGCGCATGTCTGCGCGAGGCGAGGCGTCCCGTGCGTCTCTTTCAAGTGCGTGACGAACGTTGCAGGAGGAGGCTCGATGACCGGGCAATACAAGGACAACAAAGACCATTGCCTCGCAGTTCTCAGCGCCGCAATGGAGAAGGCGGTGACCCTGTGAACGTAAAAGGAAAGACCGCTGCTATAGTTGCGGCGCTTGAGGCCTCGTTCTTCGTTTATGCAGGCTGCACGTCGGCCTCCAACGCCGCGCGACAGGACGGCGTTTCGGCGCCGATGCGCGTTACGCTGACATTCGACGACTCGCTTAAGGACCATCTCCTAATCGCCGCGCCGCTTCTTGAGGAGCGTGGCTGGCGCGGAACGTTCAACCTGGTCACTGACTGGGTTGGCAAGGACGAGCGGCACCTTACGTGGGACGACGTGCGCGAGCTCGTCCGCCGCGGGCACGAGGTCGCGACGCACACGAAGACTCACCGCAATCTCGTGGAATTGCTTGAAAAAGAGGGCGAAGAGGCCGTGCGACGGGAACTTGCGGAGTCGCGTGACGCGATTGCCGATGCCGCTGGCTTTACGCCGCGCTACATGTGCTCGCCATTCGGCCAGCAGAACGACGACACCGCGCGCCTCTGCCGCGAAGAGGGCCTTCGGCAGATGATGGCATGCCGCATGAACTTCGGCAAGGGCGCGGAGGGGCTCACGCGGCAGAGGATAGAGTCGTGTATTGCGAAGGGGATGACTCGGCTCGACGTACTCCACCACGGCATTTCGGCCGAGGACAGGGGCGGTTGGCATCCGTTCCGCGACCGCGCGGCGTTCAAGCGCCACCTTGACGACCTCGCGGCGCTTGAGCGCGAGGGGAAGATCGTCGTCACCGACTACGACGGGATGGCGTCCGACTGCGCCCTCAAGGCGGCGGCGTGGCCGAGGCACGGCGTCCTTGCGCTCTCCTTCGACGACAGGAACATGGCGGCGTGGGAGCGGGCATTCACGATTTTCGAGAAGTACGGTGCGTCCGCTACGTTCTTTATCTACGGCAATATCGGCCCGGACGAGGTCGGATTTGCGAGGCGGGCTCTCGCCAATGGCCACGAGGTTGGGCTGCACGGATTTAAGCACCGCAACGCCGACGACGCAGTCGCCAAGCTCGGCCGGGAAGGCTACTGGAAGGCAGAGATCGAGCCGCAGCTTTCGGCGTTCCGCGAGTCGGGAGTGCCGATTCGCTCGTTCGCCTACCCTAACTGCAGGCGGAACGCTGCGACGGACGAGGTCTTCGCCGCGCACGGCTTTACGAAGGTGCGCGGCACGCCGGAGGGCGTCAAGAGCCCGAACCCGCACGATCCGAAAGGCGAGAAGCTCGACAAGTGGCGGCCAGTTGCGACTAGCGACGAGGTGTTCGTTCCGGCGACGCGGCAGATGACGGCGCTTCTCATAGGCAACGTGATCATGGGGGAGAACTACCACACGGACATCGAGGACATCATGCGCGCCGTGCGCCGTGCGGGCGAGCGCGCGGAGGCTCTCTCCATCGTGTCGCACGGCATCGCCCCGGACGCGAAGGGCATAAGCATGAAGACCGAGTGGCTTGAGAGGATGCTCTCGGAAGCCGCCGGGTGCGGAGTCGTGGTAAGGGGAGTGCGATGAGGGGCGGCCTCGCGTTCGAGAGACGCGCCTATATTCTCGACGCGACCGACAGACGTCCGAACGGGCGGCTGATGCAGGAGCTCGTGGATATCCTCGCGCGGTTCGGCTACAACGAATTCTTCATGTACGACGCGGCGACTTCGCGCGAGTCGCCCATCGACACGTCGCGCATCGAGCCGTACTGCGCCATGCAGGGCGTCGTTTTCAAGATGATCGGGCCGGACGGGATGCGCGCCCTCGAGACCGACTCCGCGAACGTCTTCGCGCCGACGTTCGCAGCGCGTTCGCTGTGCGGGCGCATCGAGGAGATGCGCGTCGCGATGGAGCGGGCCGAGGAGACGGGCCGCGCGCGCCGCGCCAGGAGGTTCGCAGTGCTGGACATGTCCG
>JBGUVV010000429.1:0-3526 GCA_045220525.1 Kiritimatiellia bacterium | reverse complement strand
CAAGGAGTCGGACCTCAATTGGGTGTCGATCCACTATTACAACATGAACCGCACGCCCTTGCGCCGAATAGGCGTTGATATCTACGGCAACGGGCTTGTCGAGGTGAAGAAGGGGACGAGCGAGCTTGTGTCCAACGACTTTGCGAAGAAATACAACGACGGCGAATGGAGCGGAATAAAGACCTACCGCGTGCAGATCGACCCAGCCGCCGCGAACGCGATATTCCAGAAGCTCGTGAACCATGGCTTGTTGGACAGGGAGAAGACGGCCAAGTCCTCGAAGAAGAGCAAGTTCACACGGTTCATAGCCGTCAAGGCGAACATTTGCAACAACACGTACTCCGACAACGTGAACATGTTCGAGGAGGATCCGGATTTCGCGGAAGAGCTGCTTGACGTGGTCAGGGAGTTCGAGAACCCTTCGCTGTAGCGTGGTTTTGCAGATGGACGGATTTACCATAGACATAGAGACCTTCAAGAGGGAGCTTCGCCTCGACGGAGTTCGCTGCGCGCTTCAGGTTCGCCACGCCGAGCGTCCGAAGATGGATCCCGACGACCCGACGTTCGGCGACAGTCTGCCAGTCACGGCAGAGGGCGAGAGGACTGCGCGCGCGCTTGGCGAAATGCTCGGAGAGTTCAGGGGCGACGTGCGCTTCGTTTCTTCGCCTCTCAGGCGAACGCGCATGACGGCGGAGCTGATTGCGGAGGGGATGGGCGTAGAAAGCCCCGAGATTCCGACCTACGAAGAGCTCGGCAACGGGACCTTCTACTACGATGATCCGGCGGAGGTCCTCGACATCTTCAAGCCGGGAAACTTCTTCGAGGCCTGCTTCGAGTATTTCCGCACAGGCGAGCAGAAGGGATTCAACAACCTCTATGCTGCGTCGGATGCGCTTGAGGCCTGGCTGCGAGCCCGCATGTCTGGCAGGCTTCTCGTCGCCACGACGCACGACTGCTATATCGCGGCGTTTCTCGCGGCGAAGACAGGCATGGAGTTCACCCGCGACAACTGGCCGAGGTTCCTCGACGCATCTGCGTTTTTCATCTATCCGGATGGCAAAGTGGCGCACAGGCTCGTGAGAACAGGGCTTTCCGACGGCATCTGCGGAGTCCTCGTTTAAATCCACCTGTTCGGCGGCTAACGGCGGAACTCCTTTGGGGTCTTGCCGACGGCCGGACATGAAATTTGATATACTTTGCGATATGGAATCAAATGGGAAATCCCTCTTAGAGTACGACCGCGCGCGCATCTGGCATCCTTACGCATCGCTTAAGGACCCGCCGCCCGTGCGGCTTGCGGATTCCGCCTCCGGAGTCGAGATCGCTCTTGCCGACGGAACGCGCCTCATAGACGCCGTGTCGAGCTGGTGGTGCGTCGCCCACGGCCACAACCATCCGGCGATCGTGGAGGCGATGCGCCGCCAGTCAGAAAAGCTATGCCACGTGATGTTCGGGGGCTTTACGCACGCTCCGGCCGTGGAACTTGCAGAGAAGCTTGCGGCAATCGCTCCGGCCGGACTCGACCGCGTCTTTTTCGCGGACTCTGGGTCCATCTCCGTCGAGGTCGCCGCGAAGATGGCCGTGCAGTATCAGGCCGCGCTTGGAAGGCCTGAGCGCAACCGGCTCGTCGCGCTGAAAGGCGGCTACCACGGCGACACGTCCCTTTGCATGTCGCTGTCGGATCCAGACGGAATGCACGTTCTCTTCAAGGGCGTGATGTCGCGCCACTTCTTCGCCGAGAAGCCGTCCGTCCCGCCTGGCGGCGAGTGGAATCTCGCCGACGCAGAATCGCTGCGCCGCATAGTTGACGAGCACGAGGGCGAAATCGCGGCAATCGTCTGCGAGCCGGTGTTCCAGGCGGCGAACGCGATGAACTTCTACCATCCGGGATATCTGCGCGAGATGCGCCGCATCTGCGACGAACGCGGCATCCTCCTGATATTTGACGAGATCGCGGCAGGCTTCTACCGCACAGGTCCCCTGTGGGCGCATTCGCGCGCTGGGATCTCGCCGGACATAATGACAGTCGGCAAGGCTCTCACTGGCGGGCATATTACGCTTGCTGCGACTCTCGCGTCCGCGAAGGTTGCCGACGTCATTTCCTCCGGGAATCCGTCTGCTTTCATGCACGGCCCGACATACATGGCGAATCCGCTCGCATGCGCGGCGGCGTCTGCCTCGCTGGACCTTTTCGCGTCGGGCGGATATGGGGAAATGGCGGAGGGAATCGGCCGGCGCTTTGAGGCGGGGCTTGCGCCGCTAAGTTCTCTTCCCAACGTGCGCGACGTGCGCGTATTAGGGGCCGTGGGTGTGGTCGAGGTTGGCCGCATGCCCGCGAGAGACGACATCGAGCGCGTCATCCGCAGGCATGGCGTATGGCTTAGGCCTTTCTGCAATTTCATATATTCCATGCCGCCGCTCGTCTCCGACGGCAGGACGGTTGATCGCATCGTAGAGGCCATCGCGGATCTCGCCAAGTGTCCGCCAGGGCCTGAGGTTTCCGGGGATTTCCATGAGTGACGATCTTTTTTGCGTGAAGATGCGCGCTTCCGCGCATGGCGAGCACGTATCTGGCGCGGAGCGCATTGTTAGACAAAAAGACGTGCCAGGCGCTCTTTCGGCTCTCGCGGAGCGCGCGCTTGCGCATTCGCGCGGCAGGCCAGACTTCATAAACCTCAAGGTGGAGGAACCTGGGGAAATAGTCCGCCTTAAGGCGCTCAAGGTCTTTCAGAACCAGACGGAGACTGCGGAGGAGGGCAGGGCCCGCGCGGTGGAGCTCCTTGCAGGCGCGGGCGTTGGGCGCGCGGCCGAGATAATGGAGATGCTTCCTGCGACATACGCCATGCGCGGGGCGATGATTCTCGATGTCGATACCCTTGAAAGGCTTGAGCCGGACCGTGAACGAGGGGTGAGGGCTACGCGCATGGACTCGGCGGACTCCCGGGTCTTTTCGACGAAAGGTCCCAAAGACCATTTTTCAGAGGCGATTGTCTTGGCCACCAAAGTCGCAAACGCCCCTGGAATCGTCGGGGAGATCTGCGTTTCCGACGATCCTGGATATGTGACCGGCTACGTGGCGTCGAAAGAGTTCGGCTATCAGCGCATATCCGTCGTCAAGGAGTCTGGCGATCCGCATGGAGGGAGGATATTTCTTTATCGCGGCCCCCGCGAAAAGGTTGCGGAGACGATACGCTATCTCGAAAGCCAGACAGTTCTCGTAGAAGGAGTCCCGCGGCGCTGCTGCGGCAATGGCTCAGGCAGACATGACATTGTAGATGCGGAGCTTCGAGAGATCGCCGCCGCTGGGCTTTACCGCAAATGCCGCGAGCTTGGTTCCGAAGCGCATGGTGCGGTGGTGCTCGCCTCGAACGACTACCTTGGCCTCGCAGGGGACGCAAGAGTCGCCGAAGCCGCGACGGAGGCAGCTCGCCGCTGGGGTTCCGGCTCCGGGGGCTCCCGCCTCACTACGGGAACGATGCCGCCGCATGTCGCGCTTGAGCGGCATCTTGCGGCGTTCAAGGGCACG
>JBGUVV010000428.1:0-7896 GCA_045220525.1 Kiritimatiellia bacterium | reverse complement strand
TCATGGCTATGTGGAACAGGGAGATGGAAACCCTTTCGCGGGACGAATACGCCAAGCTTCAGTTGCAGGGGCTCAAGAAGTCCCTTTCCCGTGCGCTTGGAAACGAGTTCCTCGGCTCTCGGCTGCGGCGCGGCGGAATATGCTCGCCTGACGACGTGAAGTCGCTCGACGACCTGAAGAAGCTTCCGTTCCTCACCAAGGACGACTTCAGGGACGCATATCCCCTCGCCATGTGCTGCGTCGATCGCCGCGACCTCCTTGAAATGCACATGTCTTCCGGCTCGACCGGCGCTCCGGTTGTGATGGCCTACACCAAGAACGATCTCCTTCAGTGGGGCGAGTGCATGGCCAGGTGCTTTGCGATGGCCGGGCTCGAGAAGGGCGATCCTCTGCAGATCATGCCGACGTTCGGCCTTTTCAACGGAGGGTTCGGCTGCTACCATGGCGCCAGGAAGGCGCAGCTCTTTACGGTTCCCGCCTCTTCAGGAAACACCGATCGCCAGATACGGCTCATGAAGGACTTCCGCGTGAAGGGCTTCGTGTCAGTTGTCTCCTACGTCCCCCGCATCATCGAGAAGCTTGACGCCCTCCCGGAGGGCGAGCGCGACATTCCCTCTCTCAAGGTCGGCATATTCGGCTCAGAGACCTTTTCCGACGAGACGCGCAAGCGCATTGAAAGCAGGCTCGGGATCGAGTGCTTCGACATCTACGGAATGACGGAGACGGGAGGAATAGGGACTACGGGGCAGGACTGCCGCTGCCATTGCGGCATCCATGTCTGGGAAGACCAGTACATAACCGAGATCGTCGATCCAGAGACTGGCGAGCCCGTCCCTGACGGCGAAGTAGGCGAAGTCGTCTTCACGTCGCTCACCCGCGAGGCAATGCCTATCCTGCGCTACCGCACCCACGACCTTTCGCGCATAGTCAGCCGCGAGAAGTGCGAGTGCGGGAGGACCTCTCTTCGCATCGACAGGATCACGGGGCGCACCGACGACATGCTTATCGTAAAGGGCGTCAACTTCTATCCGCGCCAGGTCGAACAGGCCTTGAAGGAAATCCCGGGCGTCGCCGACGAGTTCCAGATCATACTCGAGGAACGCGACGGGATGACTGATGTCACTGTGAACGTAGAAGCCGCGCCGGGGGTGACGGGCCACATGGTCGCAAAGCACCTCCGCGAACGTCTTGGCTTCCTTCCGAAGGGCGACGTCTTCCCGATTGGCGCGTTGCCGCGCACAGAGGGCAAGGCAAAGCGCGTCATACGCAAGTGACCGCGCTCGGCATGAACAGGTATCTCGTCTGGCTCAACTGGCCGGAGAAGTGCTTTTGCGCCTGCGACGGCGACATTGCCCTTTTGCGGTCGCTCGTTCCCGCTGGATCTGAGGTCGTCCGCGTTCGCGGGGAGAGGGCGTTTCTACGCGAACTTCCGCGTGCGACGCATGCGATAGCGTGGAACTTCAAGCCTGAGTGGTTTTCGGCGGCGAAGAAGCTTAGGGTCCTTGCGACTCCTGCCGCGGGAAGGGAGCTTGTCCCGTCGAAGGGGCCGAAGGGCGTCAAGATACATTTCGGCGAATTCCACGGCCCGATAATCGCTGAGACTGTCGTCGCGTTTGTGCTTGCGTGGAAGCGCGGCTTTTTCCGCCCTGAGCTCAGGGAGTTGCAATGGCCGCGCAACGAGCTTTCAGCCGTATGCGGAGAGGTCGCGGGAACCAAGGCCGTCATCGTGGGCTATGGGCGCATCGGGAAGGCGATAGGCGCGAGGCTCAAGTCCCTCGGCGTTTCTGTGTCGGGCGTAACCCGGCATGGCGTCTTCGAGGGCGGGCGCCGCATGTCTCCGCCTGGAGATCTCGGGCTCGACCGCCTTGCCTCGGCCGATTGGTGCATACTTGCCTTGCCCTCGACGACGGGCACGGACAATTGGCTTGACTCCTCGAAGATTGCAAGGCTTCCCCGCCGTTGCGTCGTCGTAAACGTAGGGCGCGGCAACTCCATAGACGAGGCGGCTCTTTTCTCGGCGCTCAAGTCGGGGCGCATCGCGGGCGCGTATCTTGACGTGCGCAAGAGCGAGCCTTCGGCGACAGTCCTTGAATCTCCGGGCTACGTTCCTGAGCTCGCGTCGCTTCCGAACTGCATACAGATGCCTCATTCGTCGGCATTCTCGCCGCGTTACATCGCCCGATGCTTTGAAGAGCTTGCCAAGAAGGGGCTTCTTTCATGAACGGTTCATTCAATGTGTCTTCCGTCGAGGAGACGTGGGCGCTTGCGGCTAAGCTTGCAGGCGAGCTTAGGCCCGGAGACGTCGTCTGCCTTGAGGGTGGGCTGGGCTCCGGGAAGACGACTTTTACTCAGGGGCTCGCCGCCGCGCTTGGCGTGAAGGGAAGGGTTGCGTCTCCGACGTTCTGCCTTGCCGTCGAGCATCGCGGCGAAGGGCTCTTGATGGTCCACATGGATCTCTACCGCCTCCACGGAGAGGACGACGTCCTCGCCATGGGCTGGGAGGACTATGTCGCCGCGAACGCGATTCTCGTAGTGGAGTGGCCGGAGCGCGCAGGCTCCCTGATTCCCAAGGACGCCCAGCGCGTCTCGATTTCAGGCGAGGGGGACGGCGAGTCGAGGGAATTTGTTTTCTCACGCAGCAAATGACTTAGGGAGGTTAAGGAGTGAACAGGCGAGAATTCATGAAGGCTGGCATGGCGGCGGCAGGCGGTCTTGTCGCAGTCGAGGCATTGCCGAATCCGGCCCGATACCCTGTCGCAAGGAAGGGGGAGAACATCCCGGGGCGGCTTCTTTCGATGTCCGTGAACTACATCTCGCTGAACATCGGGCCGACGAGGCCGTTCTCGATCTTCCACATATCCGACACCCACCTCAAGGCCACTACCGACGCCGATCCGCAGTTCGTAAGGGAGTTCGTCAAGAAGAGGTTCGTGGGCTGGGATCCGGAAGACGCCCTGGCGAGATCCGTCGCGTGGGCGAAATTCCACCGCAGCGACTACATCCTCCACACGGGGGACCTCATCGACTGCGTCACGGAGGGGAATCTTGCGATAATAAGAAATTACTTCGGCGAGAACGCGAACTTCCTCTATGCGCCGGGGAACCACGACTACGCCACCACCTACGCGGCTCCGGGCAAGGGGCAGACGGAGGAGGAGTTCCGCGCCGTCAACACGAAGAGGGTGCAGTCTTCCGTCCCCGTTGACATGGCCTTCCACTCCACGATAGTCAACGGTGTGAACATCGTAATGCTGGACAATGTCTATGGAACGGTGTCGGAGGAGAAGTTCGAGCGCTTCAGGGCCGAGGCCGCGAAGGGGCTTCCGATAATACTTGCGGTGCACGTGCCGTTCTTCACAGAGGGCATTGCACGGGCGCATGACCGCGCGGGAGGAGGTCCGTATCCATTCGAGCAGACCGTCGTGAAGGCCCCCGTCGGCAACCACAGGACTCAGTGCGTTGACAAGACGACGGCGGCGTTCATTGCGTATCTCAAGAAGGAGCCTCTTCTCAAGGCGATCCTCTCAGGGCATTTCCACGTTTCGGTCGCGGATCGCTTCTCGCCGACGGCGATGCAGTATGTCGCTGCGGCGAACTTCAGGTATTTCGGGCAGGAAGTTATGATATTCTAAGGAAAGGCCCAAGACGATGTACATGGCGGCAATTCTCGCGGCCTCGCTTCTCGTTCGCACAATAGCACCCGTTGACGGCGTTGCGCCATGCGAGATGGAACCAGGCGAACGCATAGCGGCGGCATATACGGTTTCCATAAGCCCTGTGCATTTCCATGCAGCGCCGACATCCAGGGTCGAACGGCTTGACGAAGCCCGCTTGGGTTCCGTCAAGGGCATCCCGGCGGGGCACAGCCTCGTTCTTGCAGTGGTGTCGCAGAACAAGGACTTTGACCCTATGCGCCAGATACGGCAGGGCGACGAGGTCTTTCCGTATTCGCGCCAGGTCGTTGACAAGTACCGCGAGGTGTCGGGGCGCGACTATGTAGCCGACATGATGTCGGTGGTCGTGCCGTTTTCCGACAACGGATGGAACAGGGCCGAGGCCGTCTATGACCTCCACCGCGTCATCTTCGCCATCTGGCCTGAGTCGCAGCCTGCGGTGCGTGAGTTCGGGCCGGAGGACGGAGAGAGGGTTCTCGTCGTCGGAGGCGTGCTCCGCGAGCGCAGCTGGGTTGACTTCCGGGCGTCGGGGGAATCGAGCGAGAGCTTTGCCGAGAGCCTTGGGCGGAGCGGCTTCCATGTCGTCTTCACGCCGTCAACCGGCATGGGCGGCATCTCCCTCGACGCAAACGGGATGTTCGTGTTCGGCGGAAAGCCTGCTTCGCGGATTTTCTTCCTGCACCTCTCAGGCAAGGAGGCTTCCGCGTATGCCGATCGCTTCGGCGGGCGCAAGATAAAGACGAAGGTCTTTACATACGACTCCCCGACGCTTGTAGGATCGCGCGCGATATTCACGCACGCGGACATTTAGCGAGTCAAAGCCGAGGGTCGGATTCGAACCGACGCGTCCTTGCGGATCCTGATTACAAATCAGGCGCAGTCAACCACTGTGCCACCCCGGCATCGGTAACGCATAGTATATCATAATTTGTAAGTTTTTGGTATAATATCCAGAAACATTTTTTTACAAGGTCCAATGAATATGTTTAAAGCAGTCTCGAACAAGGTAGCGTTCCCTTCAATGGAGGAGGACATCCTCAAGGTATGGGAAGCCAACAAGACTTTTGAAAAGTCCCTGAAGCGCAACGAGGGCAAGGATCGCTATGTGTTCTACGACGGGCCTCCTTTCGCCACGGGGCTGCCGCACTACGGCCATCTTCTCGCCGGCACGATCAAGGACATCGTTCCCCGTTACCAGACCATGCGCGGCAAGTATGTCGAGCGCCGCTTTGGCTGGGATACCCACGGGCTGCCTATCGAAGCCCTCGCGCAGGAGGCGCTTGGCATCGCGGGAGTGCACGAGATCAAGTCCATCGGAGTCGACAAGTTCAACGAGCAGTGCCGTTCGATGGTTCTAAAATACGTCAACGAATGGCGTCAGACCGTGACCAGGATGGGCCGCTGGGTCGATTTCGACAACGACTACAAGACGATGGACCTCAGCTTCATGGAGAGCGTCTGGTGGGTCTTCAAGCAGCTTTGGGAACAGGGGCGCGTCTATAGAAGCCATCGCATAATGCCGTATTCCTGGAAGCTCTCGACGCCTCTTTCCAACTTCGAGGCCGGGTCGAACTACAAGGACGTGCAGGATCCTACGGTGACGGTCAGGGTGAAGGCGACCGAGTTCAACGGAGTTGACGGGCTTTCCGGCGGCGACGTCTATCTCCTCATCTGGACGACGACTCCGTGGACGCTCCCCGAGAACCTCGCCATCTGCGCCGGCGCAGACATCGACTACGTCGCCGTCCGCGACGTCACCGACGAAGCGCGGCCCATATACGTGATGGCGAAGGCGCGGCTTGGCGTCTATTACAAGAAGGCCGACCAATACGAGATCCTCGCCGAGTTCAAGGGCTCGGCTCTCAAGGGCTGGCGCTACGAGCCGATCTTCCCCTATTTCGCCGACAAGCGCGAAGAGGGGGCGTTCACCGTGCTGAACGACGGCTACGTCACTACGAGCGACGGAACAGGCCTCGTGCACATCGCCCCCGCCTATGGCGAGGACGACTTCAGGGTGTGCAAGGAGGCGGGCGTGACCGCGTTTGCGGACCCGCTTGACTCGTCGTGCGCGTTCACGGCCGAAGTCCCCGAATACGCGGGCCGCTTCTGCAAGGACTGCGACAAGGACATAATAAAGAGGCTCAAGGCCGAGGGCAAGCTCGTCCACCAGTCGACGATCACCCACTCGTATCCATTTTGCGACAGGACCGACACGCCTCTCATCTACCGCGCCATCGACGCTTGGTACGTTCGCGTGGAGGACCTCCACGAGCGGCTTGCGAAGAACAACTCGACCGTGCACTGGACTCCGGCCTACGTCGGCGAGAAGCGCTTCGGCAACTGGCTTGAGGAGGCGCGCGACTGGAACATCTCAAGGAACCGCTTCTGGGGCAGCTGCATCCCCGTGTGGATAAACGAGGACGACCCCGAGGACATGATATGCGTGGGCTCCATCGCGGAGCTTGAGGCGCTTTCCGGCGAGAAGGTGGAGGACCTCCACAAGCACTTCGTCGACAAGATCGTCATAAGGCGCGACGGCAAGACATACCGCCGCACGCCCGAGGTGCTCGACTGCTGGTTCGAGTCAGGCTCCATGCCTTATGCGCAGCAGCACTACATGGGCGGCGGCGACGTCTCAGGCGTCTTCCCGGCCGACTTCATCGCCGAGGGCCTTGACCAGACGCGCGGGTGGTTCTATACGCTCATGGTTCTCGGGACTTGCCTCTTCGACAAGAGTCCGTACAAGAACGTGATCGTCAACGGCCTTGTCCTCGCGGAGGACGGCAAGAAGATGTCGAAGAGGCTCAAGAACTATCCCGACCCCGCGAAGATGATGGACACCTACGGGGCCGACGCGATACGCCTCTACATGATCCACTCGCCGGTGGTGAGGGCCGAGGCGCTCAAGTTCTCCGAGAACGGGGTGAAGCAGCTCATGCGCGACTTGCTGATCCCGTGGTGGAACGCCTATTCCTTCTTCGTGACCTACGCGAACGTCGACCATTTCCACGACCGCGAAGTTGTCTATCCGGAAAGTTCCAACCTCCTCGACAGGTGGATCGTCTCGTCGATGGAGACCCTCATCCGCGACGTCACCGCCGCCATGGACGCGTACGACCTCCAGAAGTCGGTCCGCCCGTTCGTGAAGTTCGTCGAGGACCTCACCAACTGGTACATTCGCCGCTCGCGCCGCCGTTTCTGGAAGTCTACCGACGACGACGACAAGCTTTCCGCGTACAGGACGCTGAGGTATGTCCTCGTGCAGCTTTCCAAGGTTGCGGCTCCGTTCACCCCGTTCATCGCCGAGGAGATATACTCCAACCTCAGGGGCGAGAGCGATCCGGAGTCGGTGCATCTCTGCGACTTCCCGTCCGCGAACGACGCCGCGAGGCGCCCCTCGCTCGAAAGGGCCATGGCGGACGTCATGGCCGTCGTCGAGCTTGGCCGCCGCGTCCGTGCCGAGAACGACCTCAAGGTCCGCCAGCCGCTCGCCAAGATCCGCATTTCCGGCGTCGGCGACTGGGAGGGCGAGGGCCTTGACGCGGAGGAGCTCAAGGGGCTTGTCGCCGACGAGCTCAACGTCAAGGAAGTCGAGCGCATCCCTGACGAAACGGCTCTCTGCGACGTCTCCTTCAAGGCGAATTTCAAGACGCTCGGCAAGAAGTGCGGCGCGAAGATGAAGGCCGTCGCGGCGGCCATCGCCTCGTCGGCCGCCGACGGTCCCGTCGGGAATCTCGCAAAGGGGCTCGTGGAGTCGTGCGAGGTCGAAGGCGTGACCATAGAGCGCGACGACGTCCTCGTCGCCCGCAGCCCCAAGGCGGGGCTCGCCGTTGCGTCCGAGGGACCCGTCGTAGTCGGCCTCGAGACGACTCTCGCGCCGGAGCTCGTCGCCGAGGGGAACGCCCGCGAGTTCGTCTCGCGCGTCCAGGCGATGCGCAAGGAAGCCGATTTCGAGGTGACGCAGAGAATTGCCGTGACAGTCTCCTGCGACGCCGAGATGAAGGCCGCGATAGAGGCGCACATCGACTACGTAAAGGCCGAGATTCTCGCAGTGGAGTTCTCGTTCGCGGAGGGCGAGGGATCGCCCAACCGCGACATAGACCTCAACGGACACATGACGGGGATCGCAGTCGTGAAATCACAAAGGAAGGAAGCCTGAAATGAACGCAATCCTGTTTGCAACCGCGCTCAAGGTGCTGATGATCGGCAACAGCTTCTCGGA
>JBGUVV010000427.1:0-5608 GCA_045220525.1 Kiritimatiellia bacterium | reverse complement strand
TCGCCGAGCCGTCCGCCGACCATCCCGCGAAACTGCAGCCAACCATTGAATACTTGTTCGACGAAAGCTCCGCAGCAACGTCGAAGTCTATCTTCTGGAGATCCATCGCGCCTCCAGTCGCGCCGTTGCCGTCGAAGCGAACGCAGTAGTTGGAGACCGCCCAGTGCGCGTATAGGTTGATGTCGCCGGAACCTGTAGGCACAAGCGTCGTTCCAAGCACTTCGTCCCCGCCAGACTGTTCTGTAAACCAACCTGTAAACGAATATCTGTTCCCCGCCCACGAAACAGCAGGCATCTCCCCATATGCATGGCCTTCGACCCGTTTCTCTGTGGTCTGGGCTGGAGAGCCTCCGTTGCCGTTGAAACGTATGACACGCTGCGCCCCGCCCTTGTAGGCGTAAAATGTCATATTGTCAACATCGTTTGTCCACGCCTCAATGGCAGAATTCGGCCTCCCCTCGTTGTCCCAGTATTGCACTCCCTGCCCATCGGGCTCCGTGTAGAATCCGTAGAATTCTGCATCGGAAACATATTCGGGGATGATTTGCACTGCAGGCAGCGGCTGCCCATATCTCACAGTCAACGTATCAGTGTATGAGTGAGCCGCGCCACTCGTCTCCAAATGCACCGTATATGTCTTCGCCTCCCACGTGGCCGTCATGGTGACGGCGGGAGAACTTGTGGTAGAGAGGTTCTTGAGCCATATGTCGCCGCCATCGTAGGGATAGGCCGAGCCGGCCGATATAGTAGAGGAGGGATCTTGCGAAGTTCCCCAACGGGCATTTGAAGAATCGTAGTTGGCGAATGTCCATCCCTTGAATTCGTATCCAGTACGGGTCGGGGCGGAAACCATAAACACATCGCCGTAAGCCACAGCAGCTGGGGCACTCGTGCCAGCAGTCCCTCCTTCCAGATTGTAGCTCATCGAGTAGGTGTTCGCAGTCCAAAGGGCCGTGAAAACGACAGTGCCGCCATTCGACGGCGTAAGATTGTCAACCAACGCGTATCCATCCTCCCAAAGCGCAGGATGCCCCGGCGTAGAATCCATCCGGCAAACGTTGAGATCCGAAGACATACTTATGGCGGTTGCCGTGTCATGTCCGGTCACGGCCCACCCGGCGAACGCATAGCCAGTCCTGGTCGGAGGGGCTATGCGCACCCAGCTGTCAAAGACCGCGGAAGCCGGGGTGTACTCTGGATTACCCGCCGCACCCCCGTCAAGACTGTAGTTTATCTTGTACGTCGCAGGCTCCCACGTCGCCGTCATCGTGACGGTCGCCGACGCCTCAGGCGTCAGGTTCTTGAGCCATATGTCGCCGCCGTTGGAAGGATAAGCCGAGCCAGCCGTCATAGTAGAGGAAGGATTAGAGGTCGTCCCGTATCGCGCCGTGGACGTGTCGATGTTCGCGAACGTCCAACCCTTGAACGCATAGCCGACGCGAGTCGGGGCTGAAACCTTAAACGGCTGGTCATACGTCGCGGAAAAAGGATGCTCGGTGCCATAGTCTCCTTGCGCAAGATCGTAGGCAATGGACATGGTACCCGCCGTCCACTGCGCAGTCAGCGTAAAATTCGTGTCGGCATTTCCTATGCCAAGGTCAATCGCAGGGGTAAGGGATACTCCAGCCTGAAAACTCCGTCCCACATCGTTCGTCCACGCAACAAAAGTATATCCTGCACGGGACGGAACAGGCAATGTGACGCTATTGGTGGTTGTCAATCCAGATATTGGAGGAACACCGCCATCGCCACCATTGTCGTTGAAATTGAGGCCGTATTTTGCATACTCAAGATTAAGTGCTATGTAATAAGTATTGCCGTCTTCAAAGGTAGAGTTAGTCAACTTGAAAGTAATCTGGCTATCACCTTTGCTCCAAAGCACATTTACACCTTCACTGTGTAAGTCGCAAATAGGCGACTCCGCAAAGAACCATTTGTCGATTTTTAGCCCATTTGCCGGAGTCGCCGTAAGCGTGACTTCGTCGTTAAGGGAATACTGCCGATCAATTCCTTCAAAAACACAATACTGATCCGGCTGCCGCTCATCGTCTATAAAATAACAACTCTCCCATAGCGCGACTGCGGCTAGGGGAACAGCCGAAAAGGCATTTGCGGCGGCTGCAATCGCAATCGCCGCAATGGACAGCCTTCTCATTCGGCAGGCGGAGCCTTCTTAACCTCCGCCGAATCGGAGTTTTCTTCGTTTACACGAAGCTCACGCCCCGATGGAGTGATAAGGCGACCTGTCACGAAGATGAGGAGGTTGCGCTTGATTGTCTGCTCGGCGTGGGAGCGGAACAGGCGCCCGATGTAGGGAAGGTCTCCAAGGAACGGAACCTTGTCGTCCATCGCCTTGCGCTGCTCCGTTATGAGGCCGCCCATTACGACCGTCGCGCCCGGAGTGATCGAGACCTTGGAGTCAATGGAGCGGACATGGAACCACGGCTGCTCCATCGGCGCATCGTAGTAGGTCATGTTGTCGGCCTGCGACCTGGTGAGCCCGTCGAGGGCGCCCGTCGCGGCAGTCATGGACTTGTCGGCAAGGGCGGCCTTGGTAGTATCCGGGATGGACGTTCCAAGCGTATTGAATATGCTGCTAAGCCCATTGAAGATGTCGCCGATGCCCATGAAGTTCTGGAGCGACGAATTGCCGGAGTACGGGATCCTCATGCCGTAGTTCTTCCACGTCGGCTCGTCAACGACCTGCGGCTTGAGCTCAAGGTCGATCGTTCCGCCATTCGCCTCGGAATACGTGGGGGTCACGTCGAGGATGACGCCGACCTCGCGCATAGTGAAGTTCTGCGGCTCGACGACCGCGAGAATCGCCGACTGGCTGCCGCCGCTGGAGCTACCGCCGCTGGAGCTCGAGCTCGACTGCAGCTGCACGTCGTAGTCCTGCGGATAGATGTATTCCGTGACGACCTTGATGACCGCGTTTTCACCGGACTTCGTGACGACCTTTGGCGCGGAGAGGAGGTCCGTGTCGCTCCGCTGCGCAAGCATGTGTAGGATCATCGAGAGGTCCGCGCTTCCAAGGAAGGCGTTTACGCGCATGAACTGGTCGTTAGTCGATTTGGATTCGCCGGAGATGTGGTTGCCGACCGTGGAAAGGTAGCGGTTGCCGTTCTGGTAGTCGGAAGTCCCGCCGAAGCCGTTGATGCCTATCGCGCGGCGTTCGTTGCCGTTCCTAATCCAGTTCGCGCCATTCGAGCCCGCAAGGTTGCGCGTCGTCGACTCCGTAAGCGTCGTGCTGCGGCTCTGGTTCCATGACTCCGTATATGTGCTCGGGGTCTTCGCATACTTGTTGTAGGCCTCGCCGTTATTCGATTTGTTCTCCACGGACTCCGTCAGCGTTGACGAATACGAGCCCCAGCTGCCGTTGCTGATGCCAAGCGCCTTGCCGAGCTTATCGTTGATGCCAATGGAATAGTCGCTGTTGAGAAGCCATTCAAAGCCGAGGGAGTTGAGGTCTTCCTGGGAGACTTCCACGAAACGGGTCTCGATTTCGATGAGCTGGGGCTGGCCGCCGAGCTCTTCAAGCACCTTCTCGAATTCCGCCAGGTTCTCGCGCGTATTGCGGACATAGAGCTTTCCGAGCGACTTGATGTGTTTTATGGAGGAGCCCTCCGGCCACTTCACGCCCATCTCCTCGAAGAACGCCTTCCAGTCGCGGTCGGGGCTCTCTTCGCCGTCGTCCGCCTTCTTGCTGTTGGACGACTGTCCAAAGCCGCCCATCTGCTTCATTTCGTCGGAGGCCGTCGAGACGCGCTCCATGAACGATTCGGGGACGTTGTACTTGCGCGGCAGAATCTCGGCGGTCGACATGTCCTTGTGCATGACCATGATGATCGGGCCGCGCACGATGAACTTGTACTCGACCGAGTCGCAGACGAGCTTCAACGCCTCGTGGAACGATATGTCGGAGGCGGTGATCGTCGGAATCGGCGCAAGGCCGTTCGACGGCGCGTCGGAATCCTCTTCGGCATTGGCGGTAAAGTCATCGGACGACTCGGACTGAGCCTGTGCGGACTTCAGCGGCTGCGGGGTCTTGAGGACGAAGTTGAAGCCGCGCTTCTCGGCGGGGATGTCGGGCCTGTCGTAGTCAACCGACGCCTGGCGGAAGAACTCCACGGCGTCCATGATCGTCGCCGGCGGCTTGAACGAGATCGTCGGCAGGCGCATCTCCTTCATGCGCTTTTCGATTTCCTGCTCCTGAGAGCGCTCCGGGTCTTCGCCGGCCTGGGTCTTCACTGTTTCCGCCGCGCTCTCCTTGAGCTGGGCGGCGTTTACCGCGTATGCGGGACGCCACGCCTCGTCGACGTCGGCAATCATGCCGTCTCTCGCGGCCTTGCGCTCCTGTCCGAGAATCGTCTGGCGCTTTTTCTGGATCGCGCCCCTAAGCCTGATGGCCTCCTGGTTGTAGGGGTCGTTTACGAGGACGACTTCAACCTCCTCAAGGGCGCCCTTCATGTCGCGCAGCGCAAGGAGCTGGCGGCTGCGGCGCAGATGGCGGCGGATCTGCTCCCGCTCGCTCTTGTAGCTATCTTCGTTCCTGCGGCCTTTGATGTCGGAGAGGTCGCGCTTCTCGGCGGCGACGGCCCCCTCCGCAAGCCACTTCTCGAGGATGCGGCGAGACTTGGGATGGCGCATGTCGAGGGCCTTCTCCATAAGCTGGAGGGCGCGCTCCTTGCGGCCGAAGTCATACTCCTGGAGCGCGGCACGGTAAAGCCCCTCGGCGATTCCCTGGTCGCACTCGCGCCTGAGCTTCTTCATGGCCGGCCGGTCGTTGAGATACTTCGCCGCAAGGCCGTAGTGCTTGACGGCGTCGGCATACTCCGCGTCGGACATGCAACGGCGCGCTTCGACGATCTCGCGCTTGGCCTGCGCGTCAAGCGCGCTTCGGCGGAGCTTCTCGGTCGCAACGACATTCCCCAATAGCTCGGCATCAGGACCTTGAACGACCGGCGCCGACGCCGGAGGCTCGGCCTCGGCGGCCGGAGCCTCCGCAGCTGGGGCTTCGGCGACCTCAGGCTTCTGCGAAGGCGCGGTCTCTGGCTCAGGCTCCGCGGTCTTTGCCACCGATGCCGCCGGAGCTTGCTGTGATTGCTGGGACTCCGCGGCAAGTTCGTTCAACAAGCCCATTATTTCATCTATTTTCTGAGCAGGCGCGGGAGTATCTTCCGCCTTGGGCTCTTCAGCCGCGACCGCGGCAGGAGCCTCTTCGGCCTTTGGCTCTTCCGCCTTCGGTTCCTCGGCCGCAACGGCCACGGGGGCTTCTTCCGCCTTCGGCTCCTCGGCAACAACGGCAACGGGAGCCTCTTCCGCCTTCGGCTCTTCGGCCACAACTACCACGGGGGTCTCCTCTGCCTTCGGCTCTTCGGCCGCAACGGCGACAGGCGCCTCCTCGGTTTTCGCCTCTTCGGCCTTCGGAGTTTCCTCCGCGACTGCAGCAGGAGCCTCTTCGGCCTTCGGAGCCTCGGCCGTTGCGGGTGACTTTCCGCCTGACTCAAGGTCCTTGAGAAGGTCGTCCAAATCATCCTGAGCAAAGCCTGTCATTGCGATGACGGCAAAGGCCATCGCCGCGCCCAGAGCGACAATTTTCCTCTTG
>JBGUVV010000426.1:0-2230 GCA_045220525.1 Kiritimatiellia bacterium | reverse complement strand
CCGTAGAGGACGCCGTGCACGGTCATGATCGTGCCGAGCGCATACGTGGAGATGACGCCCTCCTCCAACATGCCAGGCTGGGCCATGGAAAGGTTCTTTCGCGTAACGTAGAAAAACGCATACGCAATCATCGAGCAGATAATGAATCTCCACTGTGCACGCGCAAAGCGCCTGCCGTCTTCGTTCACGGTCGCTGTATTCGTCATTTCAAACGCCTCCATTGACTTTTGCATGTTCATTATACCATAAAACCGCAATCCACGGCGCGAATCCAACCAAGCTCGCGGCGGCGCATGGCTGCGCGAGAGGCGGGATCAAGGTCGTCTGCGCCGGAGAGGTGGTCCATTCCGTGGGCGACATAGAGAAGAAGCTCCTTCGCGGCGCTCCAGCCCCTCCGGCGCGGCGCGGCGGACATGGCGCGGTCAACGTTCACATAGAGCTCGCCGTATATTCCAGGCTCCTCCCCAGGCATCTGATCATAACGCTGGGTTATGACGTCTGTCGGTCCCTTGGCTCCGTTTATGGCCTCGTGGACCTCGGCCGAGAACATGTCGCCCTGCAGCACGACGGACACCTCTCGGAAAGAGAGCCCTGCGCGCGAACCGCTTCTTGCCGCGAAAAAAACGGCCGCGCGGCGCAGCGCTGCGCGGCTGATTCCAAGCGAACGGGGAAGACGCCCGTCGATCAAGACTCTGCAGGACATTCCGCCTTGTCGCAAATCGCCTTGTAGAACACGGTCCTCGCCATGAAATAATAGACGCAGTAGTATATCAGGAACCACGTTATCGAAAGCGTCGCCAAGGCGCTTACGAAGGCAGAAGCCAAAGAGGAGCCTACAGTCAGAAAGCTGGTTGCAACGTGAAAAACGACTCCCGTTCCAATGAGAACAATCAAAATGGCGAGACAATACAAAACGGACATCACTATGAAATAGACGTCCAGGCAAAACGCCGCCCACTTGAAGCCCTTCATGATCCGCCCTGACTCCGCGAGGCACTTGGCGGCGCCCCAGTCTGGATTTTCGCTCTTGAGGTACCATGCCTGACGATAGCGATACATCGCGACTATGCCAGGCACCACGAGGAGCAGCCCCCACAGAAAGATCCTGATGTTCATGAGCACGATGAGCCACAAGACCTCAAGCGGCCTCGTGAAGCCTCCGAAGGAATCAGAGAACCACCTCTCTGCGTCGCTTTTCACACTCTTCAAGAGGACGGTTGCCAGGCCAAAAAGGAATATGGCTCCGAAAAGATACCCTGCAAGCTGCTGAAAGGCATATGTTCCCATGAGCGACCAGAAAGCCTCGGCCGAGGGAAGAGTGTACGAAAGCCCGCCCTGCGCCGCCTGGACCTTCGCCATGACGAAATCGTACATGGTCTGGACATTCATGCTTGCAAACGCGCCTGAGATGAGTATCTGCGCGACCATCGCAATCGAGTAAAGGACGATTCCGACGCAGGCAATGCGCCCAAACCAGCCATTCGACAGGATATTCCTCGCCTCGCGGCGAATCTCAGCATTTGACTTCACTTGAGTTTCCTCCTCTCCTTCCTGGAACCGTCCGCAAGAGCTTCTGTCAAGTCCGCGACTTTCACCTTGAGGCGCCTTTTCATCTCAGATGCGACTGCGCGAACGCCGTGCACTTCCGTTTCGTAGTGTCCAAGGCACTCCATCTTCATCCCGCAGTTCTCCGCCGCTATCACGTCGCCCCAGCTCGCCTCGCCCGTCACGAAAAGGTCGCAGCCAAGGCGCTTCGCCTCTTCCGCAAACTCGCCCGCGCCACCGGAGCACACCCCGACCTTCCGCACTTTCTTCGAGTTGCCGCGCATAAAACCCGTAAGCCCGATCACGTTGCCGTGGTAGCTGAATGCCGGCTTGACGCCTGAAAGCCCCATGAGCTTCGCAAGGCGCGCGTTGTTCCCGAGCCGTGGATGCGCGTCAAGCGGCAGGTGGCACGCGTAGATGGCGAGGTTCGCGTCGATGGCCGCCTTTACGACCTCGTAAACGGCGCCTGATATGCGCTTTACGCCGCCGCCCCATGAAATCCCGTGGTGCACGACGAGAAGCTCTGCGCCCGCCTCCGCGGCGGCCTTTACGGCCCTTGCGCTTGCATCGACGGCGAACGCCACAAGGCGGACGTCGTCTCCCCTGCGGTCTATCTGAAGGCCGTTGTTGGATACGTCGTCGAACGCGGAGACGTCGAGCGTCCTGTCGAGCCAGTCGGTTATGT
>JBGUVV010000425.1:0-11782 GCA_045220525.1 Kiritimatiellia bacterium | reverse complement strand
TTTCGCGGCCAAGGAGCACAGCGGCTGGGATGGCACCGTCGTCATCGGGCCCGGCGAAGGCCGCACAAACGACGTTGGGCGGCTGCGCGTGGGAGGATGCCTTGAAGTGTCGGCTGGCGTCACGCGCGTGGCGGGCAGCGGTGCGTATACCGGCGTTGACTATGCCATGGTCTATGTCTGCGGAAACAATTCCGCTTACAACGACGCCAAAGGACATCTCATCGTCAACGGCGGCACGCTGGCGACCGCGCAGAGCGACAGGTTCGTGGTCGTCAGGGATTATGGACATCTTGAAGTAACGAACGGCGGCAAGATCGATATGCCGTTCGCCACGGTCGTGAACGGACATTCCTCGCGGGGAACGACGACGATTGCGGGCGGCGGGGAACTGTGCGTGACGAATTTCCAGGTGGCGAACGGTGGCACTTCCATACTTAACTTGAGGAGCGGCGGCATGCTCGCCTCCTATCAACTCTGGAACAACAACTCATCGGCTACGGTTAACTTCGATGGCGGCGGCATCCGCTGGGCTGGGTCGAGGGAGGACTGCTTTACGCAGGGGTCCAAAGGCACAATTGAGGGGGACTGGGCCAACACGACGCTTGTGGTAAAAGAAGGCGGCGCGGTCATTGACACGCAAAGGAACCTTTCCCTTGCCAAGCCTCTCGTGAGCGGCGCGGAGCGCGATGGCGGTCTTGTGAAACGCGGCTCCGCTGTGCTGCTCCTCCGTACGGCGATGGCCTACAACGGACCGACGCGGGTCGAGGCAGGTACGATCCAGGCGCGCGTGGACAACGCCATCCCGGCCAGCACACTCGTCCTGACAAATGGCGGACACATCTCCTTCTCCAAGTACGACACCAGCGACCACCACACCTACACGCATGTCGCGCAGACCCTGCACCGCATCGAGGGCAATGGAACGGTTGAGTACTGCCGGAATCTCCATGTCACGAACTCGGTCGCGCCTGGAGCGTCTGGCACGCTGACGTTCGAGTACCCGGCAAACCTGAACGGCGACTTCGAGGTCTGCGGCGACGCGAACGGCTGTGGCAAGCTGTACTTCGAGCGAGAGACGCAGGACATTTCCGGCCTGACGCTGAAGGTGGCCGACTTCTCGGCGCTGGATCCTGAACGCGGGGCCGCGAAGGCCGGCGCAACCGGCTATCAGATACTCTCCATCCGCACCAGCGGCGGTGCAAGCTACATAGGCAAGTTCAAGCTCCCCGCCGACTGGCCTAGCGACTGGAAGATCAAGTACACGGCAAGCGGCGCGTATCTCCAATATGTGAAAGGTTTCGTGCTGATCGTACGATAGCCGTGAGGGCCTTGCCTAGAAGTCGTGCGGTCGGGAATGTGCAGAGGAGCGATGAGATGAGGCGATTGATAGTTCTTGCGGCAATGGCGGTTGCGGTGATGGCGCGTGGGGACACGCGCCCTCCCGCTTTCAATGCGGCCAAGAGCGTCTGGCCCGTGGGACGAGAGACGCGGATGAACGATTTTGTCGAATTCCGCGCGTCGTTCGAGGTTGAAGAGGGAACAGGGAACAGGGAAGAGGCGGCGGTGCTCCGGATTACAGGTTCGTCTGTGTATAGAATATGGCTGAACGGGGTGTTCGCGGGCTATGGCCCCGCGCGAGCGGCGAAGGGGTTCTTCCGCATTGACGAGTGGCCGCTTGCGGCTAAGGCGGGGCGCAACGACCTTGTGATCGAAGTTTCTGCATACAACTGCAGAACTTTCTACATTCCGATGCAGACGCCTTTCCTGCAGGCCGAGGTCGTCGTCGGCAATCGCGTCCTGGCGGCGACGGGATCCGACTTCCGGGCATTCGAGACGCCGCGAGTGACGAAGTGCTCGCGCTACAGCTACCAGCGCGCGTTCGGAGAGGCGTACAGGCTTTCGCCCGAATGGAAGGGCGCGGAGCTGCCGCTCTCCGAAGGGCCACAGATGCGCCTTCTCGAGCGCATAGCGCCATATCCAATGTTCAATGTGATAGCCGATCTCAAACCGATGTCGTACACGGAGGTCAAGTGGAATAAACCGGCGACCTTCAGAAAGGCGCGGTGGATAGATGACACGAAGCCGTGGGTAGGGTGCTATAAGCCGGATGAACTTGAGGTAAACCTCTGGTACGAGTTGCAGAGTACGGCGGTGCACCGCGGCGCCGGGTACGGCGGCGTTTCCGCCGGCCACGGCGTGCAGTACGATGCCGGGCTTGACACCTCGGGGTTCATTGGTCTTGACGTGGAGTGTCGCAAGACCGGCACACTTTACGTGGCATTCGACGAACTGCTTATGGACGGCGTGGTGAATCCCGTCCGCTACACTGTCTGCAACGCTGTGCGCTACGACATGAAGCCTGGGAAGTACAGGGTCGAGACTTTCGAGCCCTACACGTTCCGCCACATCCATGTATATTCGCTTGACGGAGATTTCTCCGTGTCGAACGTTTTTGTGCGGACCTATCGTTCGCCGGCTGCGGACGCCGCCGCGTTCGAGTCGTCCGACGTGGCGATAGACGCGATCTTCAAGGCGGCGAAGGAGACGTTCGCGCAGAACGCGGTGGACGTGTTCACAGACTGCCCAAGCCGCGAACGCGCCGGATGGCTCTGCGACAGCTTCTTCCTCGGGCGTACGGCGGCGCTTCTCACCGGCTCCACGGAACTTGAGCGGCTTTTCGTCCAGAACTATCTTCTGCCCGAGAAGTTCTCCGACATGCCGGACGGGATGCTTCCGATGTGTTATCCGTCCGACCACGGCAGCGGACGATACATACCCAACTGGGCGATGTGGTTCGTGATCGAGGTCGGCGAATACCTTGAACGCAGCGGCGACCGGGCGACGGTGGACGCGCTGAGGCCGAGGCTCGAGAAGCTTGTCGACTTCCTGTGGAAATACCGCAACTCCGACGGTCTTCTGGAGAAACTTCCGTCTTGGGTGTTTGTCGAATGGAGCAAGGCCAACGACTACGTGCAGGACGTGAGCTATCCGTCCAACGCCACATGGGCGGAGGTCCTGGATTCGATGGACAGGATGTACGTTCGGCCCGACCTCGCCGCCGAGGCGAGAAAGGTGCGTGAGACGATCCGCCGCCAATCGTGGACCGGCAGATGGTTCTGCGACAACGCCGTGCGGCAGGAAGACGGGTCGCTCAAGCCGTCGGGCAACTGCACAGAGACATGCCAGTACTACATGTTCATGTTCGGCGTGGCGACGAAGGAGAGCCATCCATCGCTCTGGAACACTCTTGTGACTGAGTTCGGGCCCGACCGGCGCGAGACGAAGAGTCATCCAGAAATTGCGTTCTCCAACGCATTCATAGGGAACTTCCTTCGGCTGGAGCTCCTGTCCCGCGCCGGACGCGACAGGCAGCTTCTTGACGAGACGAAAGGCTATTTCTCATACATGGCCGAACGCACGGGGACGCTGTGGGAATATGTAAGCGACTGGAAGAGCTGCAACCACGGGTTCGCCAGCTATGCGGCGGCGCTCTATGTACGGAGCGTGCTTGGAGTGGAAAAGGTCAACGTGCGCGAAAAGACCGTAACGGTGCGCATGACGGACGTCCCTCTCGAATCCTGCAAGGCGACGCTGCCGGTTCCGGGAGGCGAAGTCACGTATGGCTGGAGGAAGACCGGCTGCGGACGAAAAGAGACGTTCCGCGCGCCCCGTGGCTGGAGCATGCGACGGAGTGATTGCAATGAAGACTAGCCGTAGAGATTTCATTGTCGGAATCGGCGCGGCGGCGCTTGCGGCGCGTGGGGACACGCGCCCTCCCGTTGCGCTCGCCGAAGGAACGGCGTTCCCGCCGAATGTCGGCGACGTGTATCCCGGCTGGAGGCCGGGCGAGCTCGACATCCATTTCATCCAGACAGGCGTCGGCGAGCAGACGTTCTTCATCTTCCCGGACGGAACGACGATGCTCCTCGACTGCGGCGACGGGTACAGCGAAAAATATCTCAAGGACGTCCCGCGTCGCCCGTCGGCGGACTTGCTGGGCGGCGAGTGGGTGAGCAGGTATGTGCAGCGGCTTATACCGCAGCGCACCATCGACTATTTCCTCCTCTCGCACTGGCACGGCGACCACTGCGGCGCACCGTCGCTCCGCACGAAGACGCTTCCTGACGGACGTAAGGTCTGCGGCATCGCGCTCTTCGCGGAGGACTTCGACATCCGCCACTACTTTGACCGCCAGTGGCCGCGCGCCGGCGTCTATGCATACGACGCGGACAAGCGTGCGATGGAGATGGTGCGCGAGTGGATTTCGCACATGCAGAGGCGATGCGGAATGGAACCGCACCAGTTCAAGGTCGGGGCGCTCAACCAGATTGCGCTTCTCCATGATGCGGAGGGGAGATACGCCGAGTCGTTTTCGATCCGCAACATCTGCTCCAACGCCGTCTATTGGGATGGCGTGGGCGGTCTCGTGGATTTCGCGCCTGAATACATCGGAAACCATCCGAACCTCAATGGCGGCATCTACGAGAACTCGCTTTCAAATGCCATTCGCATTCAGTACGGGCCGTTCTGCGCCTTCTTCGGGGGCGACATCGACTTCCCAACATACGAGGCGTGTCTCGGCAGGGTCGTCGGCCGTGTAGATGTGTGCAAGACGAACCACCACGCCTGTCCGTCGTCTATGGGCGCGGCGTTCTGCGCATCCGTCAGGGCCAAGGTGTACATGTCGAGCGTGTGGGGGACAAGCCAGATCACGTCGGCGAACCTCGTCAACATGACTTCGCGCAATCTATATCCCGGTGAGCGCATAATCATGTACGGACACATGCCTGACGTCAAGCGCGAGCATTATGCAGGGCGCGCGTTCATGAAGGACGTCGTGCCCGTGCAGGGCCATTCCGTCATCAAGGTCGCGACAGGCGGCAAGGTGTTCGATGCCTTAGTGCTGACGAACGAAGACGAGTCGATGCGCATCCTGTACAGGAAGGGTTTTGTCTCTGGAAAATGTTGATAGAGAACTTGACATGAAGAGATTGGTTTTCCTCGCGGCGGTGTCCGCAATAAGCTTGGCAGTGAGCGCGGCAACGCCATGGACGGGCAAGAAGGTGGCATTCCTCGGCGACTCGATAACCGATCCGGCGCAGACGAACCGTCCGCAGCGGATATACTGGCAGTATCTCGCCGAGAACCTTGGCCTGGAGCCGCACGTCTATGCTGTCAGCGGCTACCAGTGGGACCGCGTGTACAAGGCGGCACAGAAGATGAAGCAGGAGATGGGCGGAGATGTTGACGCAATCTTTATTTTCGCCGGCACGAACGACTACATGAGCAGCATCCCGCTCGGCGAATGGTACGACGTCGCCGAGGAGGAGGTCTTTCTCAAGGGCAAGACCCTAAAGCTGCCGCGTCGACGCTTCAGCAGGGACATGAAGACGTACAAGGGTCGCATCAACACGGTGATGGACTTTTTGAAGACGAACTTCCCCGACCAGCAGATTGCAATCATGACGCCTCTGCATCGCGGACACTACGACCTTGGGGACAAGAACGTCCAGCCGGAGGAGACGATTCCCAACGCACTTGGAAGGCATCTTGAGGATTACGTTGCCGTGCTGCGCGAGGCGGCGGACATTTGGAGCGTGCCGGTCATAGACCTGTACCGCGAAAGCGGGTTGTTCCCCATGAACGACGCCTATGCGAAGTTTTTTCGATACGCAGGGCCCAATGTGTGGGACAAGCTGCATCCGAACACCGAAGGCCATCGCCGTATCGCGAAGACGATTGCTGCGCGGCTCATGACAATGCCGACTGACTTCAAGGAACCGTGATGAAAGAACTCATTGCCGCGATAGCGATGTTGACGGGGGCTGCGACGTGCGCCGCCCCGGTGATGGACGCGTTGGACGAGCTTATGCCAGTTCCGGCGAACGTGGAGAGGCGCGACGGAATGGTGGATGCCTCCAAGTTGGGTTGCGCCAAGGTTGTCAGGGCGGACGTGCCAGGTGCGCCGTCCTCGACGGCCGACGAGTCGTACATCCTTGAAATCGGCGCTGAAGGCGCGACAATCACCGCGTCCAGTCCGCGCGGCGAGCGCTGGGCGCGTGTCACGCTCGAGCAGTTGGCGAAACTCTCGGACGGCAAAGTCCCGTGCTGCCGTATCGTGGACTGGCCTCGCCTCAAGTGGCGCGGATTCATGCTCGACAATGCCCGCAACTACCTTCCCGTGCAGGGCATAAAGGACGTTCTCGACGTGATGTCTCGATACAAGCTCAATCTCTTCCACTGGCATCTCACCGAGAATTATGCCTGGCGGCTCGAGTCGAAGAAGCATCCTGAGCTGCAGTCCGAGCGCGCGTTCTTCCTCCGTCACAGGGGCAAGTTCTACACTCAGGAGGAGTTCCGAGAAATCGTGGACTACGCCTACAAGCGCGGCATATGCACGATGCCCGAGTTCGACCTTCCGGCGCATTCCGGGGCGTTCAGGAGCGCGTTCGGGTTCAAGACGATGTCGGAGCCGGGGGTCGGCGAGAAGGCCGCCGAGCTCTTCGACGAACTCTGCTCGCTCGCGCCGAGGGAGAAGATGCCGTTCGTGCACATGGGCACGGACGAAGTCTGGAAGCGCGACGTTGAGGCAGCACCGCGCGAAGTCCTCGAAATGATGTCCGCCGCGATTACGAAGCATGGTCGTTTCGCGGTGAAGTGGACGCCAGGCGAAGAGTTCGATTGTGCCGAACCGTTCGTAAACATGCTCTGGACGAACGAGGCGAATCCAGACAAGGATCCTGCTCCGTACTTTGACGCAATTGACATGTACATCGAGGACTTCGACCCGTTCGAGCTGTTGTCCGTTGCGACTTACCGCAAGGCGGCGAGGTGGCACGACGCCGGAAATAAAAACTTTGGAGCGATATTCTGCGCTTGGCACGATGGATTTGCGGGGGAACGGTACGAGAATCTTTTGCGCAATCAGCAGATATTTCCGTCGTGCGTGATGTTCGGCAACATGTTCTGGCGTGGACGGAACGAGGACTTGTCGAAGTTTCGCAAGTGTCTGCCGCGTGCTGGCGACCCGCGCCTTGATGAGGCTGCGGAAATCGAGAGGCGCACGATGGCACAGCGTGACAAGGTGCTTTGCGACATCGCGCATCCGTTCCACTTCCTTAGGCAGACGGACCAGCGCTGGAGACTTTCGCAGTCAGATGGCAGGATCATTGCGGAAGGCATAGCGCAGGCAACGATTTCACCCGGGCGTCTTGCGGAGCTGCCCTGCGGTCAGCTCTCGCCGTCCAACGGAACGGTGGTTGCGGAGACGTGGATCAAGTCGCCGAAGAATCAGACGGTCGGGGCGTGGATAGGGTTCACGAATCTCAGCCGCGACCATGGCTTGGCGCAGTCCGCACCTCTCCCCGACGTCGGAGAATGGAACAGGTTCGGTGCGTATGCGGAGTTGAACGGCGAGAGAATCGCACCGCCGAAGTGGAATCGGCCTGGACTCAAGAAGGGCGGCTCGGCGAAGGTCTGGTGTTCGACGGGAACAATCTACGAGGCGGACGAAGTTCCATTCGAGGATCAGGAGTACTACATGCGCGAGCCGACGCAGATAAGGCTTCGCGAGGGCTGGAACTATGTGAAACTGGTTGTGCCGAATACGTACGAGCGCGGGAAGTGGCGACATCGCTGGAGCGCGACATTCATTCCTGTGGCAGGGACAACCGACCATCCGCGCGAAGTCCAGGGACTCGTGTACTCCAGTTCTCCGCATGATGCGCCGTCGCATATCGTGTCGAAAGCGGACCGGTTCTCACGCGCCAACCAGACCGCCGAGATACAGAGGGAGATCGACGAACTCTCTGCTGAGGGCGGCGGCACGTTGCGCATGCCTGCGGGCGAGTATGTTGTCTCGTCGCTGCGAATAAAGAGCGGGGTCTCGCTTCATCTTGACCGCAATGCGTTTCTATACGGCGCCACGAACGAGTGCGAGTACGTCCGCTACGTCAACAAAGGCGACACCGCGTATTCGGTCGTATACGCTGAGGGCGCGACAAACGTCGCCGTCGTGGGCGAGGGCGTCATCGACGGGCGCGGACGGCTGCACCAGCGCTACCGTGATCACAAGCTTTGCCCCGGCTGGGACGACCTGTACTTCCAGGACTGCAAGAACGTCCGAGTGGAGGGCGTCACGCTCCGGAACGCATCGAGCTGGTGCTGCTTTTTCCGTGGATGCGACGGAGTGGTGGCGCGCCGTGTGAAGATATTCAACCATTGCAACTGGTCTAACGACGGCATCGACATAGAGTCGTCCAACGTGCTGGTGGAAAACTGCGACATCGATTCCGAGGACGATTCGCTCGTCGTGAAGGCACGCGAGCCGTGGCGCGTCGTCGAGAACGTCGTCGTGCGCAACTGCCGCCTTTCGTGCAATGCCGAGCACATCAAGGTCGGCACCGAGTCGCTGGGGTCGTTCCGCAGCATACTCGTAGAGGACTGCGATGTCGCCTGCCGCACGCCGAAGTGCGCGACGCACGGATATCTGAGGTTCCCAGGCGTCGCGACGATGCAGGCTGCTCTTTCTGCGATATCACTTTTCGTTGTGGATGGCGGCAGCCTGGAGGACGTGACCGTGCGCCGGATCAAGGTCGGCGAAGGGATAATAACGCCGATCTGCATTCGATATGCCGCGCGGAAGGAAAGGAAATTGCCCGGCGATGGCTTCTTCAGAAACGTGCTGATAGAGGATGTCAGGATGTCCGCCCCGAGCGTGAGTTCTGTCTCCTGCTCGATTACCGGGCTTCCGGACAAACGCCCGCAGAACATCACGCTGCGCAACGTCGACCTCGTCTTCAAAGGCGGCGGTCGCGCAGCGGACGCGGCACAGAAGATCACCGAGGAGCATCCCGCCCGCTATCCGGCGCCGTACTTCGTCTTCGGGTCTACCTTCCCCGCATACGCCTTCTACCTGCGACATGCGGACGGCATACGCTTCGAGAACGTCAATATGCGCGTGATGGATGCAGACGAGGCTCGTCCGCCAATCGTCGCCGACGACGCAATCTACGAGACTTTGCCATGAAAGCAGGCCGATGCGGATATTCTACAGCCATGGCTACAGATAAATCATTGAAGTGGTGGCAGTGGGAGACGCTACTCGTGACGATGGGGGGATACGCCCTCTACTACGTCATACGCAAGAACCTCTCGATAGCGATGCCGCTCCTTGGGGAGATCGGCGTCTCGAAGGTGCAGCTCGGGGCGTTCCTCACGGCGGGCGGCATCGTCTACGGCGTTGGCCGTTTTCTCAACGGAATCGTCGCCGACCGCAACTCCGCGAGGATGGTTATGGCCGTGGGGCTGTTCATCTGTTCGACGGTGAACGTCCTGTTCGGGTTCAGCGACTTCATCGTCCTGGGTGGCGCGGCGCCTGTCGTCTCCGGAGGGGCTGCCGCTGCGACGGCGCTCGTATGGACGATGGGCATCGTATGGGTGGTGAACCAGTATTTCCAGGGGATGGGCGTGGGACCTTGCATCAAGACGCTGCCGAAGTGGTTCCCTCCGGAGGAGCTTTCGACAAAGCAGTCAATCTGGAATCTCTCGCATTCCGTCGGCGCTGGCGCGGTGTTCGCGCTCTGCGGCTGGCTGCTCATACCGGCGTTTCATTCATGGCGCCTCTGTTTCATCGTGCCGGCGGTTATCGCGGCGGCCGGTGGCGTGGCGGTGCTGTTCCTCTTCAAGGATTCGCCGGAGGAGATGGGGCTAAGCGTGGCCCCGGCGAACTCGTCTAACGTCTCATGTCTCGCGTCGGAAACCGACATGAGACATGAGACGTTGGACGAGACGGAAGAAGACTACAAGTCCTACGTTGCCCGTCACGTCTTTCGCAACCCAAGGGTGTGGACGATCGCCATTGCCGATTTCTTCGTCTATACAGTGCGGTTCGCCGCGCTCGACTGGGGGATTGTGCTTTTGATGGAGACGAAAGGCCTCTCGCTTGCTTCGGCGACGACGCTCTGCTTTGTGTTCGAGCTTGTTGGGGGCAACCTCGGCATGGTCGTCGCGGGCTGGGCGACGGATCGCTTCTTTGGCAGCCGCGCACATCGCACCAGCGTCGTGTGCATGGCTGGCGCGGCGGCGGCCATAGCCGCATTCTGGTCGGTGCCAGCGTCCGCGCCGCTTGCGGCGAAACTGCTGCCATTCATGGCGATAGGCTTTTTCATCTACGGTCCGCAGGCGCTTCTGGGTGTCGCGACCACTCAGCAGGCGACGCCGCGAGCCGCCGGCGTGGCGGGAGGGTTCGTCGGGATATTCTCCTACGCCTCGACAATCCTCTCCGGAATAGGCTTCGGGTTTGTCGCGCAGCGCTGGGGATGGAACGCCGCATACGCGACGATTCTCGCCGCCGCGCTCGCCGGCGGCGGAGTGCTGCTTCTCATGTGGCGGGCGGAAGCCGAGGCAAGATAGCGGTAAACGTCTTGGAGAAGCGGATGCCCATTTTGCGCATTTTGCGGAAATCAACCACTTCCCAAGTCGGTGGAGTGGTGTTATAATGTATAACAGAAATACGAATAGATTCAGCAATAACGACAGCGAAGGTCTTTGCGTTTTTCATTGCATAGCCGTGTAACCTTTCGCCGCGTGGCGTGTAAACAGGGCAGAAAACAATTTCATAAACCACAAACAAAGGAGACAAGACAATGGCAATACAATTCAACCTGAATGCGCTGAGCAGGTTCTCGAACGTGGATTTCGGCGACAACGACGCCATTGCCAACCTTGACGGGTGCTGAGAGGGCGAGGGCAGAGGTCGACGGTTCCGTCCATGAGACCCGGAGAAGCGGACGCCCCCGAAGGGGCGGCGCGAGGCGGATAAGTCCGCCGACATGGTCGAAATGGAAGAGTCAGAACAGGTCGGCGTGGGAGCCGGTGCGGGTGAGGGCCAGGACAAGGACGTCGTCTTGAATCGTGTAGAGCAGCAGCCAGTCACTTTCGATGTGGCAATCACGGAGTCCAGTCAGGTTTCCAGTGAGTGCATGGTCATGATACTGCGGCGGCAAGGTCTCCCCTGATGCAAGGATGCCGACAACTGTTTCAAGCTTGGACACATCGGCGCCCCGCTTGAGCATCTTCTTCAATTCCTTTCGGAATTTCTTGGTGCGAATGACGTCGTATTTCATGACAGCAGAAACTCCCTCAGCTTTGCGGGGTCGCTGCAACGCGGTGTCGTAGGATCGTGCGCGATGCGCTTGGCCTCTTCAAAGGCCTCCAGCGTTTCTTCGCGCGGCGTTTTCTTGCGTCCGAGCTTGAAGGGGATTTCGCCAACGTCGATGCACTTCTTGAAGAAGCATGTGATGGCGGTGGTGAGGTTCATGCCAATGTCCGAGAAAAACTCCTCAGCATCGGCTTTGAGGTCTTCGTCCATGCGGATGGAAAGTGTCGTTGTCATTGCAGATTGTCCTTTTTGTGGTAAAGATGTCAGTATTGTATCACAGAATAGGTGCAATGTCAATGCGGCGGATACCGTTTCATACGGCCAACGCATTAAAAAACCGATTCTTCCCCTTCGGGGCCCCTGAATCGTTTTTTTAATGCGTTGGCCGTAGATTTACAGGGAGGTAATCGGCTGAGGCTACGTCATTTATGGTATAATACGCAAACCATGGATGACGGAGTTGGAATAGTAGAGCCAAAAGACCTCAAGCTGCGACTGCCTGAAGGCGGGCTTAAGCTTGCCTACGGCGGCGTGCTGAAGGAAATCTCAATCCGCTATGAAGAGTGCGGCGCCCCGGTGCGGGACGACAACGTCATCTACATCTGCCATGCGCTCACGGGG
>JBGUVV010000424.1:0-5865 GCA_045220525.1 Kiritimatiellia bacterium | reverse complement strand
AGTACTCGAGGTTCCAGCGGTATCCGTCGGCCCACCCCTCGTTGTAGTGGGCGATGACGTGCTCGCATATGCGCGCCCACTTGGCCGGATCCTTGGGCGGCACCACGTTGTAAGGCTTGACCTCGCAATATGTCTCGATCGTCGCACCAAGGCGGTAGTATGGCTTCACGCCGACCTTGACCATCGTCTTGAGGTAGGCGTCGGTGAAGGCAAAGTCATAGCTTGCCGGGTCGTTCTCGTCGGCGTCGAAGTTCGGAAAGACATTGGGAATGTCAACGTAGTGGTGGAGGCCATACCGTCCCGCGACATCGTGCAGCCGGCAATACGGCACACCTGCGGCGGCAAGCTCAGTCTGCGACTGGTCGTACACCTTGTCAATCGTCTCATGCCGCATCGGCGAGCCGTTCACGCCGTGAAGCGGCTTTATCTCGCCGCAGGCAGTTCCGAAATCAACGCGCACCAAAGCAGCCGCAAACGCCGCACATGTCGGCGTCTCGCTGACGGGGCCGACGACAAGCGGACGCTCGTCTGATCTGGCAAACGAAAAGTCCACGCCGTCGAGAGCCACGCCTCGTGCATCCTGCACAAACAGCCCTGACGCCGGAAGGATCGAGCGGAACATGTTCGGCCCAGGATAGCCCTTCTCGTTTGGACACACTGGCGCCACGTCCGAAGCAGTCGCCCCGCCGGCCAGACGCACTTTTAGGTTCCTTAGCGTCACGTTTTCGATCTCAAGGCCCTTGGAGCCAACTATGGAGCTCGCAGTAGGTCCTTCGGCCACGGCGTCGATGTTTTCCACAAGAACGTTTCTCAGGTACGTGGTCTTGCCGCCTGGCGGCTCATGGCGCCGGCCAAGGCGTATGGCCAGCGGCACGCCGTAGCCCTCGACTTCGACATTCCTCACCGTCACGTTTTCCAGCCGTCCGCCATCGACGCACTGTATGCCTATGCCGCAGATGCCGGAAATGTCGTTCGTTATTCCAGCGACAATCTTCGACCAGGCGAATCGGTGGTTCATCTTGGTGCGGGGGAATTTGCAGTTCTCTACAAGAATGTCGCGGACGTCGGAGTAGCTGCCGGTGCCGATCTTGAACGGATAGGCCATGCTCGCAAGGCGGCAGTTGCGTATGACTATGTTAGTCACCGCAAACGACTTGTCGCTCTCCGCCTTGATGGATATCGCGTCGTCGTCCGCATCGATGTCGCATTCCTCGATCAGCACGTTGCAGGATTCGATGTCGATTCCGTCGTTCATCGCGTTTATGTGGTTGAAGCACTTGACGCGGCGCATCGTCACGCCGTCGCAGTTGCAGAGATGGCATCCCCATGCGCCGCCGCGCCGGTAGGTAAATCCCTCGAGGCTGACATTCCGGCATCGGTTGAAGCACATGAGCTTGGGCAATGTCTGCGGCTGACTAGCACCGTCGGACACGTTGCCGGTCTCCTGAAACGCATATCCCCGACCGTCAATCACGCCTTCTCCGCGTATTGTCACGTTTTCCGCGTCCTCTGCGTAGATAAAGGCCCTGCGCCTGGGAACGGGATCGTAGTCGTCGCTATCGACGCTCGCCAGCAGAATCGCGCCCGTGGCGAACTCCAGCGTTACATTTGACCTCATGACTATCGGCTTCACGTGCCATACGCCAGCCGGCACCCTCACCGTGCCGCCGCCTTTCGCGGCGGCGTCTATCTCGCGCTGGAACCGGTCGGTCGGCATGTTCGTAGTCGTGTCGCAGTAGCCAAGGGGGTCGGGGTGAGGCACTGGAACACGCGGCGGCTCGAAATCCTCCCAGAACTCAAGCCTCGCCTCGGAATCCAGCGTCACTTCCACCTCCGTGACACCAGGCCGCGGATAAAGCCACCGACGCTGCTCGGACAGCCTGAAACGACGGTACTCCTGCCCTGACGCATCGAGGAAACGACAAGTGCCGTCAACACGCGGAATGGTCTTTGCACTGTAACAGCGTCCCTCCTCCACGGGAACGCGGAACTTAGTGCCGCAGGAACCGTCCTTGTTGAGGTTCGTTCCCCACGACCGTATGAACGGACGCATCTGCCGCGTCTCGGCGGCGTTCGCCGATGCAAGAACCAGTGCGGCAACCGCAAGAATCGCATATTTCACTACATTCCCTTTCATTTGACTTCCCGACATTGCATCATGAACCGGCCGCGGCGACGCCGACGTTGTATCCCATTTCGACGGCCGTGCCGGTGATGCGGTAGCTCGCCTGCGTGAAAAAGTCTCCGCTTATGCAGCGACCGGCCATGTACAGATTGTCCAAATCGGCGGCCCGGCACGACCGCAGGGGAATCTGGTAGGGCTTCGACTCCTTCTTGAACGGCGATCCGGCCGGAAGGACTTTGTTCATCTCCTTCGACACCGCGTGGACGTCGATGGGGAAGCGGCACGTCGCGACGGCGTCGTCGAATGTCGCGCCCTCAAAGCAGTCTTCCACCTTCATCGTGTAGCGTCCGTGGATTCGCCGCGCGCGGCGATGGTATATCTGGTCCGCCGTGGCGACAACGCGAAGGCCCGCCCAGGGGCCCTTGTGCCCTGGCTGCCGCCACGAATCCATCGCCAGCGCCTCTGCAAGCTCGACAATCTCCCTGCGGGCCCGCATCGTCGCCGCGCCTATCTTGTCGGCGTCGTCCACGGGCACGTCGTATTCGTGGTTGGCCATCAGGATGAACAGGTTCTTGTTCATCCTGAAGATCGTCGGGTGTCCATAGGACGGATGAAGGTTCATCCGCTCCAGCTCCTTGCCAAGCTCGACCTTGGAATTGAACAGCTGTTCGCCCATGGAGTCGTAGTTCGTGTGTTCGTTTGCGACGAACTTCAATATGCCGCTGTCGTCGGGGAGCGTGAACACCGCGATCATCGAAGCGGGCTGGTCGCCCTTGTCCGTTCCGCCGGTGTCGAATCCGCATCCTGCCAGCGCGGCAAGGTCGCCGTCGCCCGTGCAGTCGACGAAGTTCTTCGCAATCCACGCCTCGCGTCCGCTCTTCGATTCAGTGACCACGGCCCGGACGCGCCGCCCGTCCTTGGGAACCGCGACCACGCCCGTTCCTGTCCGGACGCGGACTCCTGCCTCGGCAAGCAGGCTTTCGCATACGACCTTCATGTACTCCGGCTCGTATATGAACGAATGGAAATTCGTCTCCGGGCTGCGCGTGCGGTAGGCGCGGAACTTTCCGAGCCGCGCAAGGATCTCGCGGTCCAGTTCACTGAAGTTGAAGCCGAGGAGGCATCCAAGCAGGCCGTTCGTCCAAATGCCGCCGACGGTTCCCTTCGACTCTAAAAGAATCGTCTTCGCGCCATTCCGCGCCGCGCCTATTGCGGCGGCTATGCCGGCGGGGCCTCCGCCCGCAACCAACACGTCGCATTCTCCGGCAACGGGAATCTCCCGAGCTGGCTCGCGCAAGACGCCCCTCTTCCCGTCGACTTCGGCGGCGTGAGCCGACATCGGCAAGACGGCAGCCCCGCCCATCGCCGCAATCCCGCCGAAGAAAGTGCGGCGGTTCATCTCCGATTTACATGCCATAAGTCTGCTCCTCCACCATTAGCAAATCGATCTTCACGTGGCCCGTCGTCCAGACCGTCTGCAGCTTCAGCTCGGCGTCCGTTTCCTCTCCATCAGCCCCAGGCGCGACGATGTCGAACGCCTGCACGACCGGCTTGAACGTGCCGCGGATTCCGCGGCCGACGACGCCTAGCGTATTGCCGCCCGCCTTTACGCTCCCCAGCACGCCGCCCCACATCTTCGCGATGCGCAGCTGCTCGGGCGAGTCTCCGTACTGGTCGAGGTTCTCGCCGCTGATGAAATACGAAACGCGGTATGTACGCCCTCCTTTCAACATCAGGCGGAACGCCTTCGAGTGCACTGCCTGGTTCGTGGTCGATACGCTGAATTCCACAGGCACGAAACCATCCAGCACAGAGACGGCGTTGCGCGATTTCCGGGCTGCGAGCTCGCGCTCGACGCCCCCCTCCTGGTCGAGCTCCCGCGCCCGGACCACCATTGGCTTCAGAATCTGGCGGTGGAAGAACTGTATGCGCCGCGCCTCCATTGACCCCGGCTCGACGGCCTGCATGGCCTCCCCGAAGAGCGCCTCGAACCTGCGGATGCGCTTCATGTCAACCACTCGGCTCCACAGCTCGAAGGAGGATATTCCGGCGTTCATCGGGCCAAGGGCCGTCTCGATCTGCGTGGAGATTATCTCGTTCATCCAGATGTCCTCGAGCTCCTCGTCGAAGCGCCGCATGGCGTCGGCTCCCTTGCCGAACATGAGGCGGTAGTATTCGCCGAGAAGCGCGTCGACATCGACACTGCTATTCCACGCAAGTCGGCTGAATACGTAGTAGTTGAGCGCGGAGTAGATGAACTTCTCGCTCTCGTTGTCGCAGTATGCGCCGAAAATGTACGGCGCGAGCCGCTTGTAGTAACTACCGTACGCCCTCGGCGTGATGCCGGGCATGTCGGCGTAGTTGAGGTTGAAGCAGACGTGCTTGCCGCAGTTGTTCCAGATGTGCAGCTTGCGTCCGCACTTCTCGTTCCACGCCTGGAGGCGCCCGAGGTCGTTCTTCTGGAACCTCTCCTTCGCCCACGCGCCGTTGGAGCAGACCATCACGAGGACGTTGGTCGGAATGTTGAAGTCCGGCACGTTCTTGTAGGGGTTGTACGACATCATCGTGAGACAGCCGGGTATCCCCTCGTCGATCAGCCGCTGTGCGCACTCTGCGACGCGCCCCCACACAAGCTCTGTCGCGTACTGCGCGGGATCCTTCGCCTTTGCGAACGCCGCCGCGCATTTCTCGCACCAGCAGCGCTGGAAGTTGTCCTGCGGCATCACGTCGTAGTACATGCCGTGCGCCGCCTGCCAGCGCCATTCGTGGCCGGGGACGACCTTCTGGTTGCGCTCCGCCATCATGCCGCGCACTTCCGGCCCCTCGCCGAGAAAGTAGCTGCGCGCGTCCTTGAATATCTCGTCCCAGATCGCGGACGAATGGCAGTACTGGCCGCGGTAGCACTTCGACCCCGGCAGTGAGCCATTTTCGTCGTTCATGCGCGTTCCGTCCTTGCGAAGGCAGAAGTACTCCGGATGGGTCTTGCCGAAGCGGGCGAGATAGTGCCCGTGCTGGAGTCCGTGGCAGCACGGAATCCCGCGCGTCTGGAGCCTCCAGCGGTAGTGGCAAAGCGCCTCGTTCATTTCGTATTGCGCCTTGGAGACGGGATCGAACCACTTGCCCAAGGAATATCGCACCTTGCGCTCAATAAATTCCGGCGCGTCCACGCGCTCGCCCTCAGGCACGGATACTGACGCCACGCGCGGAACTACCTCGCCAATCTCGCCAGGGAAGTAAAACCTACACCCGACGTAGCGCTCCAGAAAATCATAGACGCCGAAAAGCGTCGCCTTTTCCCCACCCTTCCAGTCCTTTGCAGGGTTAAACGGGCCGTCCACGTCGCGCCCGGCGATGAAGATGCGCCCCGGAACGCCCTTCACGACGAAGCCGTCGCGAGGCAACTTTCCAACGTCAATTCCCGCCGCCTCGCTCCAGGCGTTCGCGCCGACAACTACAGCCGTATTGCCAGGCGTCGGCGTGGTGACGAGAGGGACAGCCCTGCCTAACGCCCGCGAGAGGAAGTTAGTCATCTCCCCCGCCGCAAACCACGCGACCGCCCGCGTCGCCTGCGCCTCGGGCGCGACCAGCACCTCGGTGTTTCCAGGCGTAAGCGTTGTTGGCGTGCGTTCGGCAGAGGCATATTCAACTCTACCGTAGTTCTCGCTGTTCCCGAAGCTGCTGACGGACTCCGGGCCCCAGACGTAGAGCGCGGAGCCGCGCACGCCGTCCACCACGCGGTT
>JBGUVV010000423.1:0-3321 GCA_045220525.1 Kiritimatiellia bacterium | reverse complement strand
GTATCTGCTGTATTCGAAATAGTCAACTTTGTGCCCGTGACGAGCACATAGCCAAGATTGAAGTCTGAAGAAAGGTTGAGCGTCATCTCCGTGTCGCCTACCGTGTCGTTGAAGATTACGTAGTCGCCCGCGCTCGGCAAGCCCTGAGACCACCTTGCGGCATCCCAGAAATTGCCGGTTCCCGTGCTCGAATCGGGCGTCCACGTATTTGCGCTGGAAGAGATGGAGTAAGATGACTGGCTGCTGTTCCAGCTTTGCAGAACATTACCTGACTCGTCCTTGAAGACGACCGAGCCCCAGCCCTGCATCGTAATCGCAGTCGTGGAATATCCGTATGCGACCTGCGCCTTGGAGAGGACCAGATTCACGGTGCCGTTGTCAATGACGACGCCCTTTTCCTGTCCGGCCGGAATGGTCACAGTCCCCGAATCATCGAAAACTCCGAGGCTGATGTGTCCCGTAAATCCACTGAGATTGCCGAACGTCGGCGCGCTGCCGACAACCATGATGTAGCCGCCGCCCGTAACCGCCGCGTCAATCGCCGTGCTGCCGTCGATGTAAAGTTGCGTCGTTCCTCCGATATACACCTTGGCATTGGCGCCAAGGCTGCTCGACAGTCGGTAGGTCGAAGCATACGAATCGAAGTTTAGCGTCCCGGCAAAGCCCGACATGTCCGCCGGGAGATTGACGGCGATGGACGGCGCCCACTTGAGCGTTCCGGTGAAACCGTCCAGTCTCTGGAATGTGAACGAACCATTGCCGACAGAGTCGGTAAGAACTACCGTGCCTGCGCCATTGAACGCATTGGCATCGAAAGTGACAACCCGCCCCTTGGCGTCGAGCGTTGTCGTTGTGCCGCCGGCGAACCACACAGGGGATGTCGCGGAAGTCTCGACGATCTCGAATGTGCCACCCAGCACGTTGCGCATGGAGTTGAAGCGGAGCATCAGGTTTTTGTACGCTTCGGTGCCGTCAGCATTCGCGGCGACGAGCGTGAGAATCAGCATGTCGCCGTCCCAGTCCTTCGACATGGAGGTGGCATCGACGTTGACGGTCCAGCTCCCGTTGCCATTGTCAACGCAGCTCACCTTGTTGTCCGGAAGAACGGTCAGATGGCTGGAATAGGCGTCGAGTCTGGTGACGGATGTAGAGCAGGCGACATTGATCTTGTTCGTCATGCCGCGTCCGCATTCTACAAAGAGGCCCTGCTGCATCAGCTCGATGCCGCACGCTACGGAAGAGACCGAGATGATTTCCGGCGCGGCCTTGGGCGTGCCGATAGTCGTCGTCGCGCTGTTGGAGCGAGCTTCGGAACCGTCGCTCATAAGCGGAATAACGGTGAAGGTGTACGTGCTGCCGCTTGTCAGCCCTGTAGCCGTGTAGGTTGTGGTCTCTTCATGCGTCGAGACATTATCAACAGTCGGCTCGCCTCCATCCTTTGCGATCTCAAGCGCAAAGCCCGTCGTGCGATTCGTATAGCAAGGCGCAATATGCCAGGCAAGCGTTAGCGAAGTGCCGCTTACCTTGGGAAGCGGCTCGAACTGCACGATCTTCTGCGGACGGTATCCGATCTGGAAGTCAGCGAGACGTCCGCCGGAGGTGTTTTCCGTCACGGCCGTAAGGAGGTTCACCCAGCCTTCGGGACTCCCCCAGCCGTAGTTGATGTTGACATAGTGGACTTCGCTGTCGGTCCCCTCGTTCTCGATGGCGTATCCGTCAACGACCATCTGGTGCCCTGGGGAGTTGACCTGGATCGGCGAGCCGAAGTCGAGGTCGGCCTTGATGGCGTTCCAGAGGTTCGTGTATCCGTCGCGCCAGTAGCTCATCACGGGGCCCTTCTCGAACCAGTACTGTTCAGCGAAGTTGCAGAGCTTCTGCGTTCCGCCGGAGGCGCCAGGCTTGTAGCTCATGCCGGTCAGGGACTGCATCCAGAGCGAGAGCCACGCGGTCTGGTACGTCGTCTCCTTGTCCACGGCCTGCGGGGTCGAAGAAGGATTGGGGGCGTAGGCCACGACTTTGTCGTAGTTGAACGGCACGCGGCCGTCCGGACGCATAACGTGCTCCGAATATTCGCCAAGCGAGTTCCTGAGGCCGTGATTCCCCTGACGCGACTTCTCGTAGCGGTAGGGCCAGCGCCAGTAGCAATGCTCCTGTCCCGCAGCCGTCGCCATGCAGCCGCAGAGGCTGGAGAGAGGCGAAAGATCGTTGAACGGCGCGCCCTGTCCCCAGCCGCAGTTCATGAGCGGGCCGACGACGCCGGACGTGCCGGACGGCGCGGATTTAAGCAATGCCCGTTTCTTGGAGAGGGTGGCGATGTACTTCGCCCAGTCGGCGTTGTCGGCGGCAGATTCGTCAGCCTCCTTTTCCGCGACCATCATGCTGTCACCAGTCAGCTTGGCGGCAAAAGGAGAGCCAACTTCGGGCTCGACGAAGTCGTGCGTGGAGAAGAACGCTATCGGCGCACACTTCGTGGAGCCGGCGATCTCGATGTAGCCAGAAGGCTCAAGGTTGACAATCCACAGATTGCCGCGGGCTTCGACGTCCTTGACGCTGCGCCCGGCGAGGATGCGCTGCGCTACGCTGCTTCGCGCAAGAAAGCCCTCGGCCGCCGCCAAGGCGGTCTCCTGCGAAACGTGTGCCGCGACAGCGGAAATTGCGAAAGCGCAAAGCGCCGCCGCTATTGTCATTGTTCTTAGATGCTTCATGATACGAAGTATATCATAAAACGGCCTCCAATTGTGGAGTTTTAGAAGACTTGTCTCGTCGAACGCGCCGACTCCCGCTCAGTCGCGGGTGTCGCCCGATCACCCCTGCTAGGGCATCCGCTTCGCGGACGGCCTTCGGCCGGGGGATATGTACGCTACGGGAGTCGCTTCACCGCCTCGCACGTAAGTCTATATGACGTGACGAGCCATTCCCCTCACCGAAATGCGCTGCGTCAAGCGAAGCAACTCCGGCGGTGGCGATCCCTTCGCTAGCTCTCGTGCAACCCCCGCGCCTTCGCTACCGCACACCGAGACGCTACGGCTTTAAGAGGAGAGATCGAAATGCCGACGACACCCGATGCTAAAAATAAGGTAGGTGAGGAGCGGGCGCGAGGGGTCGAGTGCCGAGCTGAGCGACACGCGGAGAAGCGGTTCGGCGGATGCGCGGCGGAGCAGCCGCGAGACAGGGGACGCACGAGAGCAGCTTTGCGACTCCGACGTGTCTGGCGACGCATTGATTCACCTCGGCTGGGTATGGGCGGAAGCAAAAGAAACGCGGCAGATTCACCTCGCGTATGACATGTCGGGTATGGCGCAAAGTGCGGGTCGGGCGTTA
>JBGUVV010000422.1:0-8014 GCA_045220525.1 Kiritimatiellia bacterium | reverse complement strand
AGCGGCGGATGCGGACGGCGGCAATAGTGTAGAATAGAATACACAATTGCAATGAAGGGCAAGAAGGCGGAATCAGCTATCGGCATGATGCGGCCGCCGCGGACGACGACGGCGTCAAGCCCGTGAGAGCTCTATCGCGCCGTTTTTGCCGACAGCCGCGATAGTCGAGCCGGGCGGATACTCGCCGGCCACGATCTTCTTGGCTATCGGGTTTTCGAGATCGCGCTGGATGGCCCTCTTGACCGGCCTCGCCCCGAACGCCGGGTCGTATCCGTCTTTCACCAGCACGGCCATCGCCGCGTCGTCGACCGTGAGGGAGAACTGCTGCTCCGCAAGGCGGCGGCGCAGGTCGGCGATCTGGAGGCCGACGATCTCGGCAATCTGCGACTCTGTCAGGGAGTCGAACTCGAGGACCTCGTCGAGCCGGTTCAGGAACTCCGGCCTGAATATGTCCTTCAGCGCCTCGCGCGGCGCGTTCGAGGTCATGATCACGACCGTGTTCTTGAACGAAACCGTGCGCCCCCTGCTGTCAGTCAGCCGGCCGTCGTCGAGAACCTGCAAAAGCATGTTAAAGACGTCCGGATGGGCCTTCTCTATCTCGTCAAGGAGAACGACCGAGAACTGCTTGCGGCGAACAGCCTCCGTGAGCTGGCCGCCCTCCTCGAAGCCGACGTAGCCGGGAGGCGCGCCCACGAGCCTCGACACCGCGAACTTCTCCATGTACTCCGACATGTCGAGCCGCACCATCGCGTTCTCGTCGTCGAAGAGCTCCTGCGCAAGCGCCTTGGCAAGTTCCGTCTTCCCGACGCCCGTCGGCCCGAGGAAGAGAAACGCCCCCACGGGACGCTGGCGGTTCTTTATCCCGGCGCGCGAGCGGATAACCGCGTCTGCCACGGCGTCGACGGCCTTGTCCTGGCCGATGACGCGCTTGTGCAGCGTGTCGGCGAGTCTTACGAGCTTCTGCCTCTCGCCTTCCACGAGCTTGGTGACGGGTATGCCGCTCCAGCGCGACACCACCTCCGCGATCTCGTCGGCCGTCACCTCCTCGCGCAGCAGCGCCGCGCCGGAGTTTCTGCGAAGGTCGTCTTCGTGGGTCTTGAGCTTCTTCTCGAGCTCGGGGATCACTCCGTACTTAAGCCGCGCGGCCGTCTCGTTGTCGCCGCGCATCAGCGCGTTCTCGTAGCGGTTGCGCTCCTCTTCGAGCCTCGCCCTGACGCGGCGCACGTCTTCAAGGGCGCTCTTCTCCTCGCGCCACTGTGCGGTCATCCTGTCGGACTTCTCCTTGAGCGTCTTAAGCTCGGCCTGGAGCTCCTCAAGGCGCTTCTTGGAGTTTTCGTCCTTTTCCTTCTTGAGGGCGATCTCCTCGATCTCGAGCCTGCGGACATGACGGGAGATTTCGTCGAGCTCCTGCGGGCAGGAGTCCATCTCGGTGCGTATCCTCGCGCATGCCTCGTCGAGAAGGTCTATCGCCTTGTCGGGCAGGAAGCGATCCTGGATGTATCTTGCGCTGAGGGCGACCGCGGAGACTATCGCCTCGTCGCGTATGTGAACGTTGTGGTACTTCTCGAAGCGCTCCTTGATGCCGCGGAGAATGGAAATCGCGTCCTCTTCGCTCGGCGCATCCACCACGACCGGCTGAAAACGGCGTTCCAGCGCCGCGTCCTTCTCCATGTACTTGCGGTATTCGTCGAGAGTCGTCGCGCCTACGCAGTGGAGCTCGCCTCGCGCGAGCATGGGCTTGAGCATGTTGCCCGCGTCGCTCGAGCCTTCCGTCTTGCCCGCGCCGACGATGGTGTGGATTTCGTCTATGAAGAGGATTATGCGCCCTTCAGACTCCTTGATCTTCTTGAGAACGGCCTTTAGCCGCTCCTCGAACTGGCCCCTATAGCTAGCTCCGGCCATAAGCGCCGTCATGTCGAGGGAAAAGACCATCCTGTCGCGCAGGCCCTCCGGCACGTCGCCGCGCACTATTCTCTGCGCAAGGCCTTCGACTATGGCCGTCTTCCCGACGCCTGGCTCGCCTATGAGCACGGGGTTGTTCTTCGTCTTGCGCGAAAGGATTCTTATGACGTCGCGGATCTCGGTATCGCGCCCGATCACCGGGTCGAGCTTGCCCTTCTTGGCAAGTTCGGTGAGATCGCTGCCGAATTTCTCAAGGCAGTTCTCGTTGTCGTCAGCTGGTGTAAATGTTGCATTCATAATTCAATTCCTCCACCAGCATGTGTTGCAATATCCGTGCCAGACGGCTGCTACGAGACAAAATGTCACAATTCTGCGTCAGGCAAGCGTCGCCGACGCATAGCGGTCAAGGCCCGCAAAGTCCTTCTCGATTCGTATGTCGGAAAAGCCGTAGCTCTTCATAAGAGCCTCAAGCTCGCCCCCCTGGTCCTCGCCAATTTCAAAAAATACAGCCCCGCCCGGCTTCAGGAGATTGAGGGCGTCTGCAAGATAGCGATCGTAGAAGTCAAGCCCGGTATCGCCGCCGTCCAGCGCCATGTGAGGCTCGAAGTCCCAGACTCGCGGATCGAGCGTCCGGCAGACCGATGACTTCACGTAAGGCGGATTGGAGACGATGACGTCGACGCACTGCGGCTCGTCGAGATCGTCCAGCCCGTCCATTACGGCGAACTTCACATCGTCTGAAAGAGCGCACCTCGCGGCGTTCTCCCTCGCGAGGGCGATGGCATCCTCGGAAATGTCGGTGCCGAGGTAAAAAGGCCCCGGATGCTCCTTGGCGAGCGAAAGCACGATGGGACCCGCGCCAGTACCGACATCGACCACAAACTGCCGCCCAGCGTTCTCGTCATGAGCGACCGCCCTGAGATATTTTAGCACACGCGCGACAAGCTCTTCCGTCTCGGGTCTCGGTATAAGGGCGCGCTTGTCGCACTTCAGGGTCAAGGACCTGAAATCCCACTCCCCGAGGACATACTGCACCGGCTCCCCTCCCGCAAGGCGGGCCATGCCGCGCCGCATGGCGTCAAGCTCGCGCTCAGAGACTTCGCCGTCAAGCTTGGAGGCGAGGAACCCGCGCCCTATGCGCAATAGCCTCGCCGCCAAGAGCTCGCCCGCGACCATTGGATCTGGAACGCCCTTGGTCTCGAGGTAATGAGCCGCCTTGGCGACTGTCTCTCGCCATGTCATGGCAATGCCGCAGCGCTAAAACGGCATGTCGTCGACATCGCCGGCGTCCGCCGGGAAGTCGTCTGGAACCGCGGGGGCGGGAACAGGCTCGGTAGACGACCCGTCAGCATTGAGGACCTCTATCTTAAGCCCCGTCAGATCGACGAAATACTGAGTCCCCTTCGGCCCGTCCCAGCGGCGGCCGTCGATGACGAAATGCACTTTCGCGCGCTGCCCCTTCTGGACTCCGTCAAGAAGCGAGCAGTTGTCCTTCTTGAACGTGAACTTCACCGGGTTGGGGTATTTTGACGTGGAGTCGATGTCGTTGCCGACGACGACTTCCCTCTTGGTGAAGCCGCTTGCAAACGTCTGCACCGGCAGAACTTCCTCCACTACTCCTGTGTAATCGAAAAACTGAGCCATTTTGCTTATCTCCTGTAAGTCCTGTTATTATATCAAATTTTCCGCTTGAATGCGGCGGCAAATACGCCGTCGTGTCCGCATTCGTGCGGGAGAGCCTCCTTCGAGGCGACCATCGAGAGCTCTTTATGACGCGCAAGGAACGCCGCGGCCTGGTCGCCGTTTTCCTCTGGCTCGTTGGAACATGTCGAATATACGAGAGTGCCGCCTGGCGCAAGCATGGGAAGCGCCGCGTCAAGTATCTCCGCCTGAAGCGCAACAAGCGACTTGAGCTTCGCCACGTTCCAGTTCCAACGGGCGTCCGGCCGCCTGCGAAAGACGCCAGTGTTGGAGCATGGCGCATCGACGAGTATCTTGTCGAAAAGAAACCCCTCGGAAGCACAGCGCCGCGAGACTTCCTCAAACGAGCTTGCGACTTCCGCCGCGACGCCGAGCCTCTTGAGGTTTTCCGCAAGGCGTGCGCGGCGACGCGGATTGACTTCGCACGCCGTCACCGATGCGCCGCGCCAGGCAATCTGCGCAGTCTTACCCCCGGGCGCCGCGCAGGCGTCGAGGACGCGCTCGCCAGCCTTTGGGTCGAGCAGCGAAACGGAAACAGCCGTCCCGGGATCCTGCACGACGAAATCCCCCTCGGCATAGCCGGGAACTTCCGCGACCTTTCTGCCGCGCTCAAGTGCCTGAAAGCGTCCGTCCTTATAAGCTAGAAAAGTCTCCGCAGGCTGGTTGTGCCATGCTGCAAGGCGCTCCGCCGCCTCTTTCCCGTATCGGGCCGTCCAGCGGTCTGCGATGGCGCGGGGAAACGTGCCAAGCTCCGTGCCGAGATCAACTTCGCCCCTCTTCCTCAGGAGATTCCTCAAGACTCCGTTGACAACCTTCGGGATGGACTTCCCCTCGCATGACTTTGCGGCCTCAACGGTCTCGTTCACCGCCGCGAAATCGGGGACATCGGGCATGTAGAGTATCTGCGCCGCTCCGACGTAAAGAAGCGCCTCAAGCTCCCCCTTTGGCCACTTCGCAAGGAAGCCGCCGAGAATCCTGCGCAGCGGGCGGAGCCTGCGCATAACCGTATATACTACGTCCTGGACAAAGGCGCGGTCTGGGCAGTCCGGCAGCAGCGACGAGGCAAACTCCCCAGTCGCCAGCCACTTCGCCACCGCAAACGCCGCAGCTCTCCGCGAATTTGCCACTGCCCTTTGCGCCGTTCGCAAGGAATCACGCCAAGGCCTACGCCTTGCCGACGGAGCCAAAGAGCTTCAGCTTCTCGGCGACCACGGCCTTTATCGCCGCCACCTTCGCCTTGCGGGTGTCGAGGTAGTCCCACGTAACGATCTTTTCGCGGTTGTGCGCGTCGCACTGCTCGTACATCGCGCGCATCCCGGCGCAGACCATGTCGGTGTGGATGTTCATCTTCGCAACGCCGCGGGCGATCGCGTTCTTGAAGTCGTCTGCCGAAAGGCCCGAGCCGCCGTGCATTACAAGCGGGCACTTCACGGCCGCGTTCAGCTCCGCGATGCGGTCGAGCTGGATGCAGGGCTTGGACTTGTAGACGCCGTGCGCATTGCCGACGGCCACCGCGAGAGCGTCTACGCCCGTCTTCGTCTGGAAGTCGACGGCCTCTTCGACGGTCGTGTACATGCCGTTCTTGTCGTCGCCGTCCTGGGCGCTGCCGACATGGCCGATCTCGCCCTCGATGGTCGCGCCGAAGGCATGGGCGATCTTCGTCACCTCCGCCGTCTCAGCGACGTTCGCCTCGTAGTCCTTGGCGGAAGCGTCGTACATGACGGACGAGAAGCCCTCCTTCAGGGCCTCCATCGTCTTCTCGAACGTCAGCCCGTGGTCGTAGTGCACGACGACCGGCACGCTCGCCCGCCTGGCCGCCGCGACGAGCGCCGGGGCGATGAGCGGGAGGTCGCCGTAGGGCAAAAGGACCTCCGCCGTGCCGATGATAATCGGACTCCTAAGCTCCTCCGCCGCGGAAATCGCAGCTTCGAGCATGTCTGTGTCATGTGTGTTGAAAAGCCCCACGGCGTAGTGCTCCGCCTTCGCGGGCTTGAGAACCTGATCGAGATTTACGAGCATCTGTTTAGCGTCCTTAGAGTTTGTTTTGTTTTGAATGCATCCTAATTAAGATATAGTATATCCCATCACCATCCAGGCTGTCAATAGCACCTCCATAGGCGCGAGTGCGGCCAATCACCTTTGTCTTTTTAGCCATCGTTTTCGCCTCCTTTCACGTTATCTTGCCAAATCACGCAGTTTCCTTGCCAAAAACAACACCGTTTCAAGGATCTCTCCCCGCCGAATCCTGTGGCAGTCTTGTCCCCTCTATTCATGGACTGCTACGAAGCAACAATCCGTTCAATCAGGTTATTTGTCCATGCAACGGCCTCGTCAACTGTCGCAAGAACGGTATCGGCATTGCGCAATGTCGCCCGCGCTTCATTGTAAACCCGATCCCATGACTCGCCCTTGACTAGACGAGGAGGCCAAGACTGTTCGCGGCGGTAATCGAAAAGCCGTTCACATACCGACCTTACCTCAGCAAGATCAAGCGAAGAATTCCTCTCTATCAACTGAAGGTCGATCAAATCGTGAGCACGGTCGCTGTCTTTGCCGGAAACAGCATGCAACTTCTGCGCAACTTGATATGGTAGCGACATAACGGGAATCGCCATTGGTTTGGGGAATCCGAGCGCAACAAACGCGGCAGCAACATCTTCGGGCAAAGTCAGTTCATGCGAATCGGCATCGCCTATCTCGTTATGGCCGATTTCAATACGGACAGTCATCCACGACCGTCCAAGATACTGAAGCTTGATGTCATACGGCATCATCACATACGGCTTCGGAACATTTGGCGGGGAGGGAGGATCTACCTCCACGAGTTTGCCGGTAAATCCATTCCAACCCTCCGCCAACCGTGCGCGAAGAGCATCCAGATACTCATCAAGACCGATTGCACGAGCAGTGTCTACATCCTTCGTATAGCGCGTCACGCCACCGCCATATCGAAACAGCAATGAACTACCGCCCTTGACGACACCGCCCGGCAACATCTGCCCAACGACCAAGTCAGCCATTGCACGGGCCAAGCGGATGTCGTCCCGGCCTTTCCCGCAATAGCGTTTGATGGCTTTGCCAAGGTTCGTTGCGGAATTCGGTGTTTTCATGTTGCAAACTCCCTTTCCAGCTCCTGTGCCTCTTTGTAGTCAATCAAACCACGCCGCTTCGCATCGATGACCGCCGACGCCAGCCGCTCGCGCATCAGTGACCCCTTGCATGTCCTAATGGCATCGGCAACACTCTGGCTGCGGATTCCGTTAAAGTCTTCCCTCTTTGCGTTCTTCGGACGCCGCACCAATTCAATCCATTGCGGAAGGCTCTTCCGCCGCCGCACATCCGTGGCGACATAAACCTTCGAAGGATTGACAAGTGCAAGGTTGTGCATTGCAAGAACGCTCACGCCATAGACGATTGCCTCCCTGCCGACAAGTGCAACCGCTTCGGCATACTGGTCGTATTCGCTCGGCGTGTACTGAGTCAGACGGTAGACACCACGACCGACATTCTCCAACCGGCCGCTTTTTACCCATCGTGGCAGTTCAACGCTAGGATTGCAAATCCCACGTGCATCGTCCGTTGTGACAATGCCATAATTGTCCAACCCGATTTCATTTATGGCTTCCCAATGTTTCATTGGTCATTATGATAACATAATTGTATGCAAATTGTCAATACGCCTATCACAAAAATGTCAATTCACATACATTATTATTATCAAATCGCCATTTCCCGCAAGGTGTCAGTTGCCAGATGATGTTATTATTACCGATGGCCGCACGATCCACCGCCCTCCGGCGTGGGCGTAGTCGCGTTCTCATCCCTCGCCCACCTTCGCGGGGACAGACCCGCCGCAGATCCTCCTCCGTTCGGTTCACGTTCTGCCTAAACAGCAACGACCTCTGCGAAGTCTTCTTCATGGTGTTTCTCCAACATCCCCCTTCACCAACAACCTCACAAGCAGAAATTCAAGACTCGCCTTTGCTTCTTAGCCATCACTTTCGCCTCCTTCCGCGTTATCTTGCCAAATCACGCAGTTTCCTTGCCAAAAACAACACCGTTTCAAGGGTCTCTCCCCCGCTTCAAGACGGCGCTTGCCGCGAAGAAGACGAACGTAGATGTTTTCCGCTCGCCCGGGCAAGTCGGCTCGCGTGAAGACCTCTCTGCGCTCAGGGACTGGCTCACCGCGCTCCCTAAGCCCGCCGCCGTGATGGCGTCGTGGGACACGCGTGCGACACAGGTTCTCGCAATGTGCAAGGACGCACAGATCAAGATACCGAGCCAAGTCGCAGTGCTCGGGGTTGACAATGACGAACTTCTCGATGAGTCGTGCGTCCCGCCGCTCACAAGCATCCTGCCAGACCACGAGAAGCTCGGCTATGCGGCCGCGCGAGCATTGGAACGGCTTATG
>JBGUVV010000421.1:0-5432 GCA_045220525.1 Kiritimatiellia bacterium | reverse complement strand
TGAGCGGATCGAAACCGTACACCTTGACGAGCGGCAGCGGAATGGCCCAGTCGAAGTTGTAGGCCATCGGGTCGTCCGTTATGCACGGATCGTAGTCGAAGTAGCAGTATTCGTTCGGCGTCATCACGACGTCCTGCCCGTTCTTCGCCGCGGCGATTCCCGTCGACGTGCCGCGCCAGCTCATGACCATCGCGGACGACGGAAGCCCGCCCTCGGCGATCTCGTCCCAGCCAAGGAGACGGCGCCCCTTATTCGCGAGATACCCGCAGAAGTGCCCAGTGAACCACGCCTGCAGCTCCGCGACATCCTTAAGGCCCTCCTTCTTCATCCGCGCCTGACAGCTCGCGCAACGCTTCCAGTTCGACCGATCGCACTCGTCACCGCCCAAGTGGACGACCGGATCTGGGAAGAGTTCGCAGACTGCGTCCAGGACATCCTCGTAGAAGCGCAGCACCGCGTCCCTTCCGGGACACAGCACGTTGCGTACCTTGTCCGCGGGGCCGCCCCCGGCGAACTCCTGCGGCGGGAAGCAGCCGAGCTCGTGTTCGACGGACAGGACGGCCGCGGAATGTCCCGGCATGTCGACTTCGGGCACGATGCGGATGTGCAGTTCCGCCGCGCGCTGGACAATCTCGCGGATTTCGTCCGCCGTGTAGGCGGCCGGCGGTACGATGCCCGTGACGACGTCCCGGAAGTTGCGGCGGTTCTCTACGGGACGCACGGTCCGCGTCAGCTCGGGATAACCCGGCACGGGCAGCCGCCAGCCCTGGTCGTCCGTCAGGTGCCAGTGGAGGACGTTCAGCTTGTACGCCGCCATCGTCTCGAGGAGCCTGAGCACGGTCTCCTTGCCGAAGAAATGCCGCGCTTCGTCCAGCATCACGCCGCGCCACGGGAACTTCGGCGCGTCCGCGATCTTCACGCACGGGACATTTCCCCTCGCATCCGCCAACTGCCGCAGAGTCTGCCAGGCGTAGAACGCCCCGGACAAATCGGATGCCGCGATTCGGATGCCCGATTCGTCGACGACGAGCCGATAGCCCTCCGGCGGAATCGACGCGTCCCGCGAAAACGACGAAACGGCCAGCTCGATTTCCGCAAACGTACCGACACGCATGCCTCCGATTTCCACAACTTCCTTCGGCATCGGAACGAGTGACAACGCCGCCAACAGCACAAGCATCTGCATATCCTACCTTTCCACGCGAATCACGCAAGAAGCGGACCGCAAGCCCTTCGACTCAACCTCGACCGAACGCGGTCCCTTCGAACACCCTCTTCTTCGATTAACATTTGCACAGCTCACTGCCTTCTCCGTTTGAACACAGCCCAAATCGGCTATTGCAGCGTTCCTTCCAAAAACAGCTGCCCCAAAACTGCACGATGACCATCAAACTCTCCGCTTCGCATCCGCTCGTCCGAAAGCTTGCGGCAGCGCTGAATGCACATGCGGTCCGCGTCGCCTCCAGAGTCTCATACCATCCAGTCTCTGGCACACGCGGACGCCTTCTGCCCGTCCCAAGATCGAAAATGCGACGGCGAAACAAACGAGACGACTTTGGGAAACGGCAGGCATCTGGACCCCTATTCCTTGACGACGACAATGCGATCCGCAAACACGCGATCCGGCTTCCCTGCATCCTCCGGATAGAACGAGGCACCTTCGAACTTCAGCGAGATCCAGCCAGTCGCACGATTGAACGAGCCGAACTCCCAGGCGCGCGAGACATCGGCCTTGAAATCATAGCCCTCGTCCTCGCCACAGCGCAAAAGGCAGTCCAAAGTCAATACAATCGGCCCGATCTCGTAGAACCGGTACTCGCCACGCGGCGGCAGCATGTCCCTGCCGATTCTCGACAGGACAAAGTGCTTCTTGACCGTCATGTCATCAAACCCGCTGATGAGCGGCAGCTTTGCACCTTTCTTGTTCGCCGTGAAAACGGCACGAATGCCATAGGCCGCGTCAGGATCGTCCTCATACGGCGTCCGAAAGACGGCCGGAATCGTTTCAAAGAGCTTCGTCTCCGGAATCGCCCCGAAAACGTCCGCCGGCAGCGGTTTGGGCACGACACGGTTCTTGAGCTTTTCCGTTGTGACCCCATCCGTCATCTTCTTGACAAACTCCTTCCTGCGGCTTTCAAATCCCTTCGAACAGTAATCCTCGCTCACCCGACGGACTACCTTCAGAATGCGCTCAGCCAAATCATCGATCGGCAGCGCAAACCCGCACTTCTTCACTCGCTGATAATCGCGAAGGATGGCATAGTCAAGATTGACGCGCACGCGGCGAATCGCATACGACCGAACCGGATCGTCCTTGACCAACGCCTCCATCCTATCGAAGTCCCGGTCCCATTTCGCCATTCGCTCGGGCGTCAAATGACGATAGGCCGAGAAGCCGGGATTCCACAGCATCGACATTGGCGTAGTCTTTCGCAGCTCCTCCTGCTCACGCCAATACGCCTTGAAAAGCGCTGCCGCCGCACCATACTCGAAGTCGATGAACTCGTCGGCCAGTGCGCGCCAGTCGAGCGAAAGGTCGTTCATCAGCCGCACGTACACGTATGTCTCGAGTTCCGAGAACCCGAGATTGAACGGCACGCCCACATTGTGCTCCCAAAGATGCGCGGTAACGCCCGCCTCCTTCATGAGCTTCAGGTCCACCACGGTCCGCTCGACATTGCCGAACGGCGGCGTGACGTGTCCGCTATACGGATTCGGATAATACCAGACCATCGCATCCGCGCAAAGTCGGCACCAGGTCTTCAGGTCTGCCAGAGTGTTCGTGTTCGACGGATCGGTCCAGTCCTTCGCGAAATTGTCATCGATCGGCGCAAAATTCGGCATGAAGTTCTCCGGCAGCCTGTCGATGCCCTTGGGCGGCGGCTGTGTCTGCTGCTTGCGGTAGACGAGCGACATCACGCGGTTTTCGGGAAACTCGGCCTTGACCGCCGGACAAAGCTCAAAGAGAAAGTCGACAAGCGGAGCTCCGACCGTCCCATATTTTCCAACGAGCGCCTGACAGTCCTGACAATGACAGAGCTGTCCCGGCGTGTCGCCCGCGCTCACGTCGAAGATGTTGCATTCCGGATGACGCCGCATGTTCTCGAGAATTCGCTCCTTGAGCAACTTGCGGCAGCCCGGGTTCGAAAGGCAGTACTGGTGGTTGAAGACACGCTTGCCAGCGGAGTTCATCGAGAAGTACTCGGGATGCTCGACCTTGAGATCCGGTCCTCCGAGTTTCCCGATCCATCCGAAGGTGCGCTCCTTCTTGTCCGCCGGCAGGTAATACCGAAGAGCATGCGCATGCGGCGGCAGGATGCGCCCCTCGTCCGCAGGATCGCAGACGCCGCGTCCCTCGACGGAAAGCCCCACCCAGGTGTTCTGCCCATGCCGCAGGAGGAACGTCGAGGCAGACGGAAGGTTGAACATACCGCTTCCGCCACAGAGATAGCGAAACTTGAACGGGAACTGCCGCCGAGCCTTGACTTTGGGCAGCGGAATCGGGCACTCCGGAACCTTGACGCCGCCGTGCGTGTCGAAAAACCTGAATCCAAGGTCTTTCTGCAGGAAGGAGTATGCCGCATAGCGCGTACCATTGCGTCCGCCACCGAAAAGATAGACGTCATCGCCCTGCGTCAGGACGCAGTGTTCCTGGTCCGCCAGACGCGACACGTCCGCACCCGACGGCGCAATTCCGAGGAATATGCGATGCGAAGACGGAACGTCATTCGTCTTCACGACCGGGAGTTCTACGCCCGTGGCCTTTTCCAAAAGCGAGCGAAAATCCTTCAACAAGAACTCCCCGCCGTAGCCCAGATCGTCCGGTACGACAATCGTGTACGGACATACGCCGTGGGCAGAGGCAAAGACATCCTGACGCCCAGGCAATGCGACGACGTGCGCCGGCACACGGACCTCGCCGCCACCGGCACGCCAAACAGCATCAACAGCCGCCTGAATCGCCGTTGTTTGCAAACGATCACCCGGAATCGCACCAAAATCAGCAATTGAAACAGCATGCCCAGTCGCCAATGCGCCTTGCAGGACAGCAGCCATGCACCAACACGCCAACATACTGTTCTAAAACTTATCTGTAAATCAGCATCATTCCCCCAAGGCACAATGACTCGTAGAACGTGACGTTGCCCGTCTCGGAATCCGTCCGCTCTTCGATCTGCCGCTGGCATTTGCCAATCACATCATCAGCAAATGTCACGGCAATGTGCCCACGCAGCTGCCTGGCCACCTCTGGCAAGACCGTCACAAGTCCGATCTTATGCGCAACCTTCCTGTCGAGGGGCGTCGCCCCCTGTCGCGTCAAATGAATGTTCAGCTTACCGTCCTTCAAGACGAATGGCGTCGCGGTCTTGACGTTCACGACACCATTCGACGCCAGCGCGGCATCCGTCGTGTCGGCATCGATCACGATCCGTGACGTCGCGTTTGAGAACGTCACGACGAGGCCGTCCAGACACGTCGACGAAAGCGCCTTGATGTCGCCATCGACGAGCGTCAGCCGGTTCGAGTTGGCTCCGTCGACAGGATTGTCGACAATCGCGTCACCGTCCGCGAACTTGACCGAACCACCGAACGCCTTCGTGCCGGTGCCGCAGAGAAAGAGTTCGCCGTTGAACGTGCGTTGCGCCATGAACGTTCCGGTTTTCCCGGCGGGAACGGTCAGCGAAACGGCCTTGTCGAAGTAGAACCCACGCGTCGTATCCGTAAAGGCCATATCCACCGTCTTGCCCATAAGGTCGTAGACAAGCGACAACTCGTCATAATTGCCAAGTTCGAAGGCCCTGGGGTCAAAAGCCGTCAGCGAACCGCCGATAGCGCCCGGCAGATAGACCTTGCAAACCTGGTGCGCATCGGCAAACGGTCCTGAAATCCTGGAGGAGTCCTGAACGCTCGCGCGAATCTGCCCCGTAAAATTCGGACTGTCCGCGTAAAGCTGATACTCACCCTTAGGCGCACTGGTCCCGTCGACACCAGCCAGCCAGATTGTTGCCGCGCCAACCAACGGTCCATGTATGCGCAATGTACGGTTGCTGTTGTAGCAGCACCTGACGGTTCCACTTGGCACTTCGATGCGCGTCGCAACAAGATCGCACCACGAGCCGCCATATTGCCACAACGTCGCGCCATCCAGCAACCTCAGCACGCCAAATGTCGTGGTACCATGCTTGAAGACGTACAGGGAACAGCCGTCAATCGTCAGCGACGCGCCATTAAACACCTCACCCGAGCTGCGGATGATCTTTTCCGAGCCGCCGTTGCGCCAGACAAGATAGTGGACACCAGTTTGCGGCGCATTGCCGTCGCTCCAACGGTCGCCCGACGTAAAGGCACTCGTTCCGCCGCTTGACGTTCCACCTTCGTCACTCGCCAGCAGCATGACCGCCGGCACCGTTTTTACGAAGAGGACAGACCCG
>JBGUVV010000420.1:0-2006 GCA_045220525.1 Kiritimatiellia bacterium | reverse complement strand
CGGTTGCGAAACTCCCAGTCTTCCCTCTCCACCGCAAAGTCGACAAAGTTCGTGCAGTTCTCGCGCACGGTCGTGTTCAGATAGCGTCCGCGAAGCGGATCATAGGGATCGTACGCCTCGCAGCGGAACCGGACTTCCGTTCCGCCGCGCACGATGCTCTCGTAGCGCCAGATAAGCCAGCCGATTGCCACGCACTGGACGACGAGTGCAACGGCGACGCAAACCAATTTCTTCATGTTGACGTTCATGATTAGGCCCTCCTTCCCTTGCGAAGACGAATCAGCACGACATTGAGCGCCGTCAGCGCGAGTCCGGCGGCGATGAGCACAATTCCCTTGACGGTGAAGGACGCCTCGCTCCCGAAGAACTTGGCAAGCACCAGCCAGAGGAACGTCGCCGCGCCGACGTTCGTGAAGAAAAGGCGCATCTTCCGCACTCCATAGACGACAACACTGGCCATCAGAACAAGCGAAATGATGAAGCCGGTGTTGTAGCGTAAAAGCGGCGTCGGAATCGCCGCGACCGCCACGACGACAAGCGCGACCGCGCCCCACGCAGGCAGACGGAAGAAGCGCCCAATCCCCGCGACAAGCGCAGCACACAGCCAGAAGATCATGATGCCAAGGAACTCGTCATGCCATCCCCAATCAAGCGGCAGCGTGATGCAGAGGAGTATTCCAAGCCCGGCCGAATAGACGAGACCGGACACAATCTGCGCCGAGACGAGCGCCGACTTCGGCGGTCGGCTTCGCAGGAACGCGACATATGCCGGAAGCGACAACGCCATCAGGGCGACGCCCTTCGCGGCAAGTGCGAACGATTTGCACGCGCCAGCATCCCAGCTGACGCCTCCCCAGACAATCGCCAGAATCGGCCACAGGACGGTTGGCGCAACAGCGCGAGTCGTCCATATCGCCGGCAGCATGAGAAGCGCGACAAGGAGAACGAGTCCCGGCACCGAGCCACCGACCTGGTAGGTCTGCGCGACAAGGCATGTAGCCGCCGCCACCGAGACGCACCAGAGGATTCCGAGCGGTTCCCACAACGCACGGGCCCTGACGCCCCTCAACGACGCGGCAATCGCAACGGCGCCGCACGCGACGACAGGCGCCACGGCTATCGCCGCGCGCGCCTCGCGGCCAAACATGTCCCAGTTCGCCGCGAAGAGCGCGATGATCCCGAGCCCGACCATCAGCGCGCCGAACGCACCTGCGATGATCGCGCCCCACGAAAGCCGCCCTTCGCCGAGTTTGGCCAGCAGTTCCCTGCGTTGCTTCTTCAGCTCCGCGATCTTGAGGTCGATTTCCTCGACCTCGCGTTTGACGTCTTCATTCATTTCTGTTCCTCCTTGATTCCATTTTCCATAAAATCGACGATGAGTTCGCGGTAGCGGTTCTCGCCCAAGCTGATGGACAGGAGCTTGATTCCGTTTTCCATGAAATCGGCGATTAGCTCGCGGTAACGGCTCTCGCCATAGTGGTTTGGCAAAAGATTATGGTCGTTGCTCATAACTGGAACAAAGCGCTTTGGTTCGTTGGCAAGCTCGAAGAGCTCCTTGCCCTGGCTGAATGGAATGACGTTGTCCTTTGTTCCGTGCATGATCAACACAGGGCATTTCACGTCGACGATGCGCTTCAGGTTCGGGAAAGGATCTATCGGCAGCAGACGAATGCGCGTCACGACGCGCGGCGCGGAGAGGAACGGCGCCTCGAGAATAAGCCCGCCAACTGGTTTCGTCGCCGCAAGCTCGGTCGCAGGTCCAGAGCCAATCGAAAATCCGTCGACAATAATGTCCTCGGGCTTAAATCCGCGAGTCTCAATGAGCCAGTCGTAGAGGCGGTGAACGTTTCGATAGCATCCCTCCTCGGTCGGGCTACCATCGGAGAGTCCGTAGCCGGGATAGTCAACCGCCGCGACGGTGTAGCCACGCTCCGCAAGGTCGCCGAGCGCCCAGAGCGTGCCCATCATGTCCTCGGCGTTGCCGTGGCAACGGATAAGCGCCTTCT
>JBGUVV010000419.1:0-3233 GCA_045220525.1 Kiritimatiellia bacterium | reverse complement strand
ACGTGCGGACGCACATCCAACCCCCAATTACGGCGGCAGGAAGCCACCGTCAGCCATCGCGACTTATTATAGATTTGGAATCATTGTCCGTGCAAGGGCAAAGCGGAGAAGTCAGAAGCGGAAACCGACGCCAAGGCCGAATATGGGCATGGAGTCTTTCGCCGTAACCGAATCCGAGTCGCTGACAAGGTCCCTTGCCTTGTGATCTACGAGGACATACTGCCTGTATCGCCCCCAAAGGTAGAAATCCTCGTAGAACGTCCATTCCGCGACCAGGCCGAACGAGGCGAACATCAGCGCCCCGCCGAAGAAGTCCCCGTCGGTCTCGCCGCCGTAGTTCTGCCGGTACCGCTCGGCGTCGCCCCATGTAGCCTCGAGGAACGGCGTAACGGCAAGCGACTCGAAAAACACGAAACGGTGGTTCACCCCGAAGCGGATGCGAGTCCATGACCGGCTCGTGAAGAAGCCAAGCGCGTTCACATACGGCGTAAGGTATGCGTTTGAAAGCTTGAACTCGGATATCCACCCGATCGGCGTGTGGACCTTGTTCTTGTAGCCTCCAAGCCAGTCCCAGATGATTCCGCCCCATCCGGAGAGATTCACGCCGTCCGATACGTTCACCGAATTGCCGTAGGTAACGGTCCCCTCGTAGCAGTAGAAGGCGCGGCGATGGATAGAGTCCGTCTGCTTGTTAAGAGCGCTGCCCAGCCAGAAATCAGTCGAGAGGGACCCGTAGTCCTCGTGTTCGAGGCTGAGGTAGCCATACTGCTCGGCGACAGGCTCCGTGTACGACACCCTTCCCGAAGACGACAGGTAAGCCGACTCGAAATACGCACGCGCCCCGCCGTGCAGCTGAAGGGGAGGCGAGTTCTCAAACGTCGCAACGACAAGCGCGAGAAGCGAGGCGACCATCAACTATCGGTATGCGACGCGCTGGCGCTGCATGCGCACCTTCGGCTCCTCCAGTAGCAGCGAGTACCACTTGTCGCCAAGGCCGGAGTTGGTGAAACGCGCCACCCTGTCGTTCATCAGGGCTTCGTGGTTCTTCTTGAGAGTCTCGTCGTCTGACTTCTTCAACGCCTCCGCAAGCGTCTTGAACGCCCCGTCGACGTCGCCGCGCTTCACCTGTATCCAGCTCATAGTGGCGGCGAGCAGGACGTTTTCGTTGTAGCGCAAGCGCGCGACGCCCTTGCGGTACACCTTGGCGATCTCCTCAAGCGGCCTTTCGAGCATCTGCATCCTCGCGATCTTCATGCACCGCATGGTCGGATCCATCATGACGGCCTTCGACATCAGGCGGTCAACCTCGCGGAAGTCCTTTATCATCCACGAAAGCTGCAGGCGAGCCGTTGCGATCTGCCTGTCCATCATAGGCACCCAGAGCCTGTATTTCCGAAGCGTGTCAGTCTGGGCAAGAGCCTCCTTGACGAACACCTTCGTGTCCTCGAATATCTCCTTCTGGGCGGCCTGTACGGAACCTGGCGGCCGCATCTGCCAGCGCTGCATCTTCTGCTGGAGCTTCTTCTGCCCGCCAAGGAGTATGGACTGGACGTCCTCCATGTCGCGCTTGACGCGGCGCTGTATGAGAAACGTCGCCACCCCCTGCGTAGCCGCGAAGGAAAGGACGCCGAGGAAGACACTCCAGCCAAGGCCGAGGTCCGCGGGACCCCTGGCCGCGAAAAAACAGCCGCAACCTACTGCGGCGGATATCAGCAGTGTTAACATGATGCCGTGATTATACCATTTCGCCGCATTTCAATCAATCGGCAAGCGCACTTTGGGATAATTTGGTATAATTCTCGAAATGGCTTCAGATGTCCAGGAGAGCAACCCCTGCGGAGAGTGCGCCGTGCGCGCGCTCCTGCGGCGCCTTCACGTCCGGCTCGGCGACTTCTGGTGGTACTCGCTGATGATCTTCACGGCGTGCCGCGCGGCGGACCTCCTTAACGCGATCGTGGGGCTCTGGATAGTTCCGAAATACGTCGCCACCGACGAACTCGGGGCCTTGATGCCGCTCATGCAGTTTGCGAGCACGCTCGCCATACCAGCTACCGTGTTCGCAGCCACGTTCCGAAACGAGCTCACGACCCTCGCCGTAAACAGGAAATTCGGCCAGATGAAGTCGCTCATGCGCGGAGTCTTCATTGCGAGCGCCGTCTTCCTCTTCATGGCGATGGTCGTGTGCAGGTTCGTGCTCCCCTCCTTTCTCTCGCACATACGAATCGTAAAGGGCTCTCTCGGGATAATCATCATCGGTGCCGCGTTCGTAAGCGCCGTCGCGCCAGTGTACAACAACGCGCTGCAAGCCCTCAAGATGTTCAAGAGCATATCCGTGCTCAACATAATATCTGCGCCGATAAGGCTTGTCGCGATGCTGGTGGCGATGCCGTTTAGGCCTCTCAGCGGATATGTCGTCGGACAGACCTCAACGCCCGTATTCCAGATCGTCGCCTCCCTCTTCTGCCTGCGAAAGCCTCTTTCCGTCAAGGCTGAGCCATACTGGAAGAGAGAAACCGTCAAGAGGTTCGCGTGGCTCTTTGCGATGCTTGCGGCGGGCAGCCTCTCGGGATCGTTTGCGACCCTGATCGAAAACACGGTCCTCAGGCACAACCTTCCGGCGCTCGACTCGGCCGGCTACTACATGGTCACGCGCTTTTCCGACATTCCCGGATTCCTCGCCACATCCCTTACGTTCACGTTCTTTCCGTTCGCCGCGGAGATGGACGCCAAGGGCGGGAACCTGCGGCCGCTCATGCTGAAGATATGCCTTGCGCTGACCGCATTCAACGTCGCCTTTGCAGGCGTGTTCGCGTTGTGCGGGAAATGGATCCTCGCCCTTCTTCCGCACGGCGAGGAATATGCCGCCTACTGGTGGGCCATCCCATTTGTAGTATTGACCTCGATGATGACGAACATGGTCGCGATCTACACGACTGCGGAAGTAGCCGCGAACAGGTTCGGATACTACAAGTGGATGCTTCCCGTCACGCTTGCATATCCGATCCTGCTTTCGACGGCGGCGGGAAGCGGCCCCCTCGCGGTCAGCTCGCTCAAGAACATGCTCTGGTGGATGGCGGCGTTCGCGGCCTTGAAGCTTGCGTGCGTCGCGGCGGCCATGATGCGGCCGCCGCGGACGACGGTTGCCCCATGCCGATAGCTGATTCCGCCTTCTTGCCCTTCATTGCAATTGTGTATTCTATTCTACACTATTGCCGCCGTCCGCATCCGCCGCT
>JBGUVV010000418.1:0-7072 GCA_045220525.1 Kiritimatiellia bacterium | reverse complement strand
TCCTTAGTTTTCTAAAAAAGCATTATACTATTTCTTCTCGCGTTATTCAAGGTGTTTTAATTACTGTTTTTTTGCCGGATATGGAGTGCTCCACCGTCACTTCCGCGCCATTCCCGGCCCCTTTCACCAAAACAACCTTGTATTTCGTGCCGTTCAAGTCTATTTCGCTGCCGGCGATCACGTCGAAGGTCTTGACCCCGTTGCGCTCATAGACAAGCGTCGCCTGAACGTCGATGGCGGGAAGCTTTACCGACGTCTTGGGCTGCACCACGAGCTTTACGACCTTGCCGTCGCTCTTGCGCTCTATAGTCACCTCGGAGACGTCTACCGACTTCTTCTGCTGGCTTCCGCCGCCCTTTATGGAGCGCATCTCCTTCTTCGGCTCGTAGCCCTTCACTACGTATCCGTAGTCCTTGAGCTCTTCGCCGATCTTCGCGGTAAAGAGACCCGTGATCCCGCGCTTGGGGTTTCTCTTCTTCGGGTTGAAGAACTCGCAGCGCCAGCTGCCTGGAAGCTGCTGCGCCCCGCAGAACACAAACGGGAGGTAGGTTTCCTTGAGTGGAAGCTGTATCTTGACGGAATCAAGGTAGTCGGGATGGTCCTTGGGATCGGTGGGGTCGGTCTTAGCGAGGAACTCCTCGAGGTTGGTGAAGCCGTCGCCGTCGCTGTCCAGCGCGGCATCGGCCGCGTCGCCGGGGTTGAGGCCAAACTTCTTCTCCCACTCGTCGGGAAGCCCGTCGCCGTCCGCGTCGAGGACAACGGCTTTCTCCTCCTCCTGCGCCTCTCCGCAATACGGACACTTCGGAACGGCCTTGACATCGCCCGATATCGCCTTGCCGCACTTGCACTTCACGCGCTTCTCGCTTACGAGGAAGCTTTCGCCGTTCTCGGCTATCTCCGAGACCTGCGCCGGGCTTTTCGCAAGGCGCGACGCCGCCGAGAACTCGAAAAGGTCAAACTTCTCGACTCCCGTCTCCTTTGGCCTCTTGGACTTCGCCGACGCAACCGCCGCATCGGCCTCTGCCTCGGGGTCTTCGCCGACTGTCATGGCGTAGAACGCGGCGGCTCCCAAGAGCGCCAAAACGCCGACTCCCATTACGACCCAGTCGTAGTGGGCGACCAGAAAATTGTCCTTGCCGGTCCGCTGTATCATTTCTCGACCTCCTTCGACTCTTCCATTGACCTGAAGTCATAGACGGAAACCGTCATGGTTACGGAAAGCGCGGGATCGAGGACGGGATCGGTGACAATGCCGTTCTTCTTCGCACTTGCCGACTCGTCCTTCTCGGGCTCCTGCTCCTGCGCCCTGCGGCCCCTGCGGCGCCTGCCCGGCTGCGGGGCGGCATCCTTCTTCTCGTCGGCCCCGAGCGCGGCGGCTATGACGTCCGTTTCCCGCGCAAAGGAGAAGTCGTCAACCACTACGAACCTCTCCGACGTCCCAAGCGCGTTGAGCACCTTCACAAACGCCGGCGCGCGCGTCTGGAACGATATAGAATACGTGTAGAGCGAAGGCTTTGCCGACTCCGAAGCCTGCTCGGCGGCCTTTGCCGCCGCCTTCTTGCCGCTGCGGCCGGAGCGGCCCTTCCGCCCCTGGGCCTGTTTTTCCTCAGGCTCGGCGGCCGCCTGCGCGGTCTTGAACGAAAAGGCCGTTATGCGCACCGCACCGCACGCCGCGAGAGTCTCAGCGATGGTGACGAAGTCGTCCCACCTCCTCTGCAACACCGGCAGCTCGTCACGAGAGGGCATCTTGCCTTCCGAGATGTAGGGCTTGAAGGGGCCGAAGTCGAAGTCATCCGCGGCAATCGGGCCGCTGCCCCCGCGCAGGGACGCCACGCGCTTGGCGTCGCTGACGATGAACTCCTTGAAGGCGGCGTCCGTCGTCGGCGCAATCGGGCGATCTCCACGCGACGCATGCGAGAAAGCCGACTCCCGCCAGGCGACCACGGCCCCGCGGTTGGAGACGATTTCGTTGACGCTTTCCATGCTTGGAAACGGCTTCTTCCGGGAAAGGGCGTCGGCCTTCGCAATCACCTGCTCAAGGCCGTCGGTCCCCTCCTCGTCGTCGCCTTCGGCGGCGGCGATCTTCGCCGAATACGAGTTCCACACGAGATACGCCATCGCCAGCACGATGACTGCGATTGTTCCGCCGATCGCGGAGAGTATGACTTTTGTCTTGTTCATTTGAACTTCACCTCCACGGTGAACTGCTCCACCTGGCCGTCGGCTCCTATCGCCGACATGTCGGATATCTTCACGCTTCCCGGCTCTACGACAGGACGCCCCTTGAGCTTGTCGACGACGATCTCGCCGGCTGTCTTCTTGTTTTCGCCCTTGACCTTGTCCTTCCAGCTCCGGATGGTCACCTTGCCTGGCTCCCAGCGCTCGATCCACATGCCGGGGACGAGCGAACTGCGAACGGCGTTCAGGCGCAGCACGGCGTTGGCGCGCGACTGGATGATGGCGCGCAGGCCATCGGCTTCGGTCTTGGCGACGTCGAACTCCTTTGCGGCATTGGAGACCTTCTTGTCGCAGTTCTCAAGCGGGGAGACGACCCTGTCCTGGACTGCGTCGCGCATGCCGACGAGGACGGCGGTCTTGCCGTCGATCCCCAGCATCACAAGCGCAAGCGCCGCCACGAGCGACACGCCGCCCGCGACGAGGTAGGGTATCTTGGCCTTCTCGGCGCGCGCCGCGACGATCGAGGGCGGCAGGAGGTTGATCGCAAAGCGCGCCTCGCCGGCCTGATGGAGGGCGAGGCCCGCCGTCGCCGCAAGGAGCGCGGCATCGGATTCAAGCCCGGCCGAATCGACAGACGGGGAGATGGAGATGCGCTCGAACGGGTTCAGGTACTCCACGTCCACGCCGAGAGACTCGGCGAAGAACTGGTCTATCTGCGGAAGGAGCGCCGAGCCGCCCGTCAGATACATGCAAGTCGGGGCGTTCCCGTGCTGCTGGCTGCGGTAGAAGTTGATGGAGCGCGAGATCTCGGCGAGAAGACGCGACATCACGGCGCGGCACGCCTTAGAAACGCGGTCGGCGACCTCGTCCTCGTCCTCCGAGACGCCGCCGAGGGAAACATAGCCCTTCTCGAGCTTGACGGCCTCGGCTTCCTCCTGAGAGCATCCGAGGGCCCCCGCGATTTCCTTCGTGACGGCGTTTCCGGCCACGGGGATTGAACGGGTATAGACCTTGTCGCCCTCAACTATGGCAAGGGAAGTCGTCTTCGCGCCGATGTCAAGAATGACTACGCAGGATTCGTCGCCGGAGCGCAGGTGGCGGACGGTGTTTACGAGCGCAATCGGGGCGACGTCGACAAGCACGGGGGAGAAGCCGACCGCCTGCACGGCCGAGGTTATCGCCTCGATCTGGTCGACCTTCGCCGCCACGATCATGACGGACTTGTCGCCGTTCTCCATGTCGCCGAGTATCTGACGGTCGCAGACCATCTCGTCGATCGGGAAGGGAATGCCCTGCTCGATCTCGTAGCGGACCATCTGCTCGAACTTCTCGGAGCCGCCGGCGGGCGTCACCGCCGCGAACTTCGGGAACACCATCTGCCCCGAGACGGACAATGCGACCTTGCCGGGCCTGAAGCCCTTCTCGCGCACAAGCTCGAGAAGCGCAGGCGAGAGGACGGTGTCGGCGTTGCCGGCGTCAAGCGGGGCCGCAAGCGGCGCAACGCCGTACTTGAGAAGCGCAACCGAGCCCTTGCCGCCAAGCTCGTATTCGGCAAGCTCGATGTTGGCCGCGCCGATGTTGAGTGCTGTTATCTTCTTTGCCATGACGTCACTTCATCACTGGAGGGTGGTTTCGTAGTCGTTGGGGTTCACGAGCGCCCAAATGGTCTTGGAGCGGTCGAGAAGGCCCTGGCGGCGCTCGATCATCGGCTTGCCGCCGATCTGCGCGTCCATGATCTTCGGGTCTTCCCAGAACTTCGTGTCGGCGGCGATGCCCTTGACTTCGCTCACGGTTCCGCCCCCGAGGATGTCGCCGTTCTGGTTGGATATCTCGAATCCGATGGCCTTCGCCTCGCCGTAGCGCTCGAGGTAGGACGGCGGCAGCACGACGCTCGAGGCGTGGGAGCCGGCCGGGATGTTGAAGTAGGTCATAGACGTCGTGAAGTAGCTGTAGGGCGCGAGCTTTTCCTTGTTGCCCTTGTTCTCCTTAGCGCTCTTCGTCTCGAGGAGGACGTGCCACGTGAACGTGAGCTGGTCGAGGAACTTGGAGGTCTCGGTCCCGTACGTCGTGTACTTCGTCTCGAGGACGATCCACTGGCGCGGCTTCTTGTAGCACTGCCCGATCAGCGACGCCCCCTGGATGCCGGGCGCCATGAGGCACGACTGCTGGCCGGTCTTGGGCATCTGGTCGACGAGGATCTTCGCCGCCTTGCCGGTCGTCTCCGGGCCGCCGTCATTTCCCGCCATGGCCGAAGCCCCGCGCTTTTTCGTCGGAGCGGCGAACGCCACTGCTACGGCAGAGACGGTAATTACCGCGGCAACTGCAAATTTCATGTTCATTTTCTTGTCCTCCTTGTTTTGTTTTTTACATTACCTTGACTTTCGGCAAATCCTGTATGTCGACAAGGCCGACGACGCGCCCCTGGCGGTCGCATACCGGCAGGTCGTCGATCCGGCGCTTTTCAAACACCTTGAGAAGCTCCGCCGCATAAGTGTCGTCGTGGACGAACTGGGGCGAAGCCGTCATGACCTTCGAAACCGGCGCTTCAAGGACGCCCTCCGCCCTCTTCGCGCCGTCGCTCATGAGACGGCGGAAGTCGCCGTCGGTAAAGATGCCCAGGAGCTTCCCGTCGGAACCGGCCACGACCGCGGAGCCGCTCTGCGCCTTCGTCATGGCGAGAAGAGTGGCCATCACCGTGGCGTCGGGGGAGACCACCGCGAGCCTTTCGCCGGTGCGCATTACGTCGGCCGCCTTCATGACAAGTGCGCGGCCAATCGCCCCGGCGGGATGGTTCAGGGCATAGTCGGAGATGTCGAACTTCTGCGCGTCGAGAAGCGCCATGGCAAGGGCGTCGCCCATGACCATCGTGGCCGTCGCCGACGTTGTCGGGGCCATGCCGAACGGGCAGGCCTCCCTGCCGCAGGGTATCTCTATGTGCACGTCGCTCAAGACCGCGAGGGAAGAGGACGAATTGCCCGTCATCGAGACGACCTTGAGGCCGTGGCGGCGGATGGCCGGTATGAGGCGCAGGACCTCCTCCGACTCGCCGCTGAACGAAAGCGCAAGGAGAACGTCCCTCGCCGAAGTGCTGCCAAGGTCGCCGTGCATCGCCTGCACGGGATTGAGCACGAACGAGCGCGCCCCCGTCGACGAGAGGATGCCGGATATCTTCTCGGCGACGTGCAGGCTCTTGCCGACTCCCGTCACGACGACGTGGCCGTCGTTGCGAAGCGCCTCGAGAACGAGGTCGACCGCAGCGGCAAACGAGGGGCCGAGCGAGTCGCGGGTCTTTTCAAGACCCTCGATCTCGACTGAGAAGACGCTCTTGGCGCGCTCTATAGTCTCGTTGCCGGTCATGGTTAAAGTTTAGAATGGAAAATGTAAAATGTAAAGTTGTGGAGCTTTATCACTTCGTCGTCGACTGGAGCAATGTTACGCAAATGGTTCCAACGATGTCCTCCGCCGAGCAGCCGCGCGAAAGGTCGTTCATCGCCTTCGCAAGCCCCTGGAGGTTAGGGCCGATTGCGTCGGCCCCGCCTATGCGCTGGGCGATCTTGTAGCCGATGTTGCCCGCGTTGAGGTCCGGGAATATGAAGACGTTCGCGTTGCCCTGGACCTTGCCGCCTGGGTTCTTCTGCTTTCCGACGGCGGGGACTATCGCCGCGTCGAACTGCATTTCGCCGTCCATCGCGATTCCAGCCTCTGCAAAGCGGGGGGCGGCGAGCTCTACCGCCTTCTGGACCTTCTCCACGAGCGGCCCCGCCGCGGAGCCCTTCGTCGAGAAGCTGAGGTAGGCGACCCTCGGCTCGTTGCCGGTGAGGTCGCGGTAGGACTGCGCCGTGGCAAGGCCGATGTCGACGAGCTGCTCGGCAGTCGGGTCGGGGATGACGCCGCAGTCGCCGAAGGCGAGCACGGAGTCGCCGGAAGCCGTCGGCGCCTTCAGGTCGATTATGAAGCAGGAGCTTGCCGTCTTCACGCCCTTCTGGGTCCCGAGTGTGTGGAAGGCGGCGCGGAGCATGTCGCCCGTGGAGGCGATGGAGCCCGCGACAAGTCCGTCGACGCGCCCGAGCTTAACCATCATGCCGCCAAAATAGATCCTCTTCGTGCGGAGCGTCGCCTGCGCGGCGGCAAGGTCGATGAGCTTCTGCTTTTCCGCGGGCTTCTTGGACTCCTTGGCGTTCCACGCCTCGAGATACGCAGTCTCGAGCTCGGCGTCGCCCGCCGTGTAGTCTATCGTCTTTATGCCGCGCTCGGCGAGGCTCAGCCCCGCCTTGGCCTCCGCGTCGGCAATTTCCGCCGCCGTCCCGAGGACGACGGGCGTCGCTATCTTGCGGTCGACGCACGCGCACGCGGCCGTTATGACCCTTGGATCCTGCCCCTCTGGGAGAACGACGCTGCCGTTCAGCTTGGAGGCCCGTTCGATTATGTTCTTGATTGCGTTCATGGTTTTGTACAATTGAAAATTGAAAATTGAAAATGTAGAATTGTGGTGTCGCTTCGCGACCTCCTTCATTTTACATTTTCCATTTTACATTCCTCCCAGTACCCTCACTGTGTCTCTTGCTATCATGAGCTCCTCGTTGGTTGGAAGGACGACTACCGGTATCTTCGAGCCCTTGGCCGAGATGACCTTCGTCTCGCCGCGGACCTTGTTGGCCTTGGCGTCGAGCTTTATGCCGAGCGCGCCGAGGCGGCGTATGATGCGCTCCCTCACTTCGCCCGAGTTTTCGCCGATGCCGCCCGTCATAACGATGGCATCGGCCCCGCCTACGATTGTGTTGTACGCCCCGATGTAGAGCGCGACGCGGTAGGCAAGCATCTCAAGGGCGAGTTCCGCCATCTTGTCGCCCTTCGCGGCCATTGCGCAGATGTCGCGGCAGTCGCTTGAGCCGGT
>JBGUVV010000417.1:0-3292 GCA_045220525.1 Kiritimatiellia bacterium | reverse complement strand
CGTGCGCCTTGAAAAGGCGATTAAGGACGCAACTGCCGCGAACCTTCTCGGCGACAACATCCTCGGCTCGGGCTTCTCCTGCCGCCTTCGCATCAAGGCCGGCGCAGGCGCGTTCGTGTGCGGCGAAGAGACGGCCCTCATCGAGTCGCTTGAGGGTAGCCGCGGGATGCCGCGCCTCAAGCCGCCGTTCCCTGCCGAAAAGGGCTTTACCGACAAGCCGTCGAACATCAACAACGTGGAGACGTTCGCGAACGTCGCGTGGATCATCCTGAATGGCGGCGCGGCGTTTTCGGCGATGGGGACCGAGGGTTCGAAGGGCACGAAGGTGTTTGCGCTGACGGGCAAGATCAGGAGAGGCGGCCTTGTGGAGGTCCCGATGGGGCTTACGCTCAGGGACGTCATCTTCGGAATCGGCGGCGGCGTGCGCGACGGCAGGAGCTTCAAGGCCGTGCAGATGGGCGGGCCGTCGGGCGGCTGCATCCCTGAGTCGCTCCTCGACACTCCCATTGACTACAAGGCGCTCGCGGCCACGGGGGCCATCATGGGCTCTGGCGGCATGGTCGTCATGGACGACTCGACGTGCATGGTCAACATGGCCAGGTTTTTCCTCGACTTCACGGCGAAGGAGAGCTGCGGGAAGTGCGTCCACTGCCGCATAGGCACGAAGCGCCTCCACGAGACGCTTGTGCGCATAACCGAGGGGAAGGGCCGCGAAGGCGACGTGGAGCTTCTGGAGGAGCTTTGCAAGGGCATCAAGGACGGCGCTTTGTGCGGCCTTGGCCAGACGGCGCCGAATCCGGTGCTCACGACCATCCGCTACTTCCGCGACGAATACGACGCGCACATCCGCGAAAAGCGCTGCCCGGCGCACGAATGCGCCGCGCTCAAGAAGTTCTCGATCGACGCGGCCAAGTGCAAGGGCTGCACGGCGTGTGCGAAGAAGTGCCCCGCAGGGGCGATCTCCGGCTCGCTGCGCGCCCCCCATTCCATCGACCAGGCTGCGTGCATCAAGTGCGGCGCGTGCGCGGCGGCCTGCCGTTTCGGCGCCGTGGTGCAAGCGTAGGATTTCATCTCTCGTCACGTTCGACCTGTACCGTCCAGAAAACGGGATAAACCGCGCAACATATGCAGGATCTTGGTATAGACGCTTGGATCACCATAGGCACGGTCGCGGGCATGTTCACTGCGCTGTTGCTGACGAAACTGCGTCCCGACGCGGTTTTCTTGTCTGCCATAGGCGTATTGTTAATGTGGAATCGTGGAAGATGGAAAGATTGATTCTGGTCGCGGTTGTTGCTGCGGCAATCCGCATGTCTGCCTTTGCAGATGTTCCGCTGTCCGGGGACTGGCGCGTGGATGGCGTCGTTTGCAGTTTGAAAAACCATCAAGTACCGTAACGAAATGAAGCCGATCGAGAAAATAAACTTTATGATTGTCGCCGTCACGGCGGTGCTCTTCCTAGCCATTGCGGGTTTTGTCGCGTTCAGCACGTCAAAGATGATGGAGAACGAGGCGCGAAGCACTGTCGAGAACGTGGTGAAGGCGGCGGTAGGCCGCATAGACCGCCAGATGACTTCGGTCGAGAGCGCGGTGGAGAATTCCGCCTGGATCGTGCGGGAGCGGCTTGCCGACCCGGACTATATGTTCAGGATCACGGGCGAACTTGTGCGGAACAACCCGTTCATAGTCGGCAGCACGGTCGCCTTCGAGCCGAACTTCTTCCCGTCGAAAGGCTACTACTACTCCGCCTTTTCATACAAGGGCGAGAATGGCGAGATCAAGCGCATCCAGCAGGGCGGTGAAAAGTTCAAATACCATGGCATGGACTGGTACCGCATCCCGAAGGAGTCGGGGAAGTCGTCGTGGTGCGAACCATACTTCGACGAGGGCGGCGCGAAGGTGATGATGTGCACCTATTCCGTCCCGCTCTCAAAACAGGACGGAACGGTTTACGCCGTGCTCACCGCAGACGTTTCTCTCGAGGACCTGACGCGCCACGTGGCGACGATCAGGCCCTATTCCAACTCGTACGCCGTTCTTTTCTCGCAGGAAGGCAGGCCGCTCGTCTCCGCTCCTGCCGCCGGCGCGATGACGGGCGACATAGTGAAGATTTCCGGAAAGGCAAGCAACGGATGGACGGTGGAACTCGTCTGTCCGCTGGCCAACATCCTGCAGGGTGCGCGCAGCTTGGTATGGCGAATCGCCGTGTTCTCGATTGTCGGACTTGGACTCATCTTCTTCGTCTCGTGGTCGTTCTCGGCGCAGCTTCAGCGCGTGACGGTGTCCACTGAGCGGCTCAGCAGCGAGCTTGGCATCGCGCGGGCAATCCAGTCGAGCGTACTGAAGCGCAAGGTGCCGCCGTATCTCGGGACGATCTTGCGGCCCGCGCGGGAGGTTGGGGGCGACTTCTACGACTTCCATGAGAAGAACGGCCTGCTTTATTTCGCGGTGGGCGACGCGTCGGGCAAGAGCATCCCCGCTGCGCTATTCGCCTTCCTTGCGGATGCTGGCTTCCGCATGGCGGCGGACATGGGGCTGCGGCCGGACGAGATCGTAGCCCGCATCAACTCGCTGCTCTGCAAGGACAATGGCGCGTGCATGTTCGTGACGCTTTTCGTTGGCTGCCTGGATTTAGCCTCTGGGCGGCTGGAATACTGCAATGCGGGCCACCCGCCGCTCGTCATCGTGCGTCCGGACGGCGGCGCGGAGTTTCTGAAGGCGAAGCGCAACATCATCGCCGGGGCCGTAAACGGATATGCGTATGCGATGGAGGAGGCTTCGTTCGAGCAGGGCACGATGCTGCTGGCCTACACGGACGGCGTCACCGAAGCCGAACGGCCTAACCACGAGCAGTACGGAGAGAAACGTCTGTTGGAGTTCGCCGCTGCGCACGCAAAGGACACGCCGGCCGGCTTTGTCGCTGACATGGAGCAGGCGATAAATGCCTTCACGTCCGGTGCGGAGCAGTCCGACGATATCACGGCCATTGCCGTACTCGTTGGTTGACTGCAAGGGGGCAAATTGATCGTCTCTGTGGGGTCAGGCCCCGAGAAACCATTGTAAAATGGGCCTTCCGCGGGGTCTGTCCCCAAGTTTCCTTGGGAAAAGGCATGGACTTTGCGGGGACAGACCCCGCATACCCCAAGAAACAAACCCACCATTCTCCAACTCCCAACTCCAACTAGAATCTGTGGGGAAAGATTCAGGAAAGATTCAGGAAAGATTCGGGAAATGTTCGTTCCCGGGATATTTGCTATCATGTCCTCGTCAAGCGGGGACAGGCCCCGCGAAA
>JBGUVV010000416.1:0-3739 GCA_045220525.1 Kiritimatiellia bacterium | reverse complement strand
TAACGCCGACAGGCGGCGAGAGCCTCGATTTATGGATCTGCCTTAGCGCGGTTGGCGGGTGGCGCGGAATTCTGATGTTGACTGTCCTGTCAGTCGACGGAACATCGAGCAGAGCCCCGAGGCGGAAGGGAATCCCGTCTCCTGGGCTATGACCGCAACCGACTTGTCGGTGTCGAGAAGTAGATGCTTCACGTCTTCCAAGGTGCGGCGGTGAATGGCATCGAGAATCGTCCGCCCCGTCTCGGCTCTGAAGCGCTTCTCGAGATAGCTGCGCGAGGCGCCGCACGCCTTTACGACTGCCATGACGTCGAGCGTGTCCAGGCGCGCGGTGCGGATGAAGTTGACGGCGCTCGCGACGAACTTGTCGCTCGGGGTGCTTCTCTTCGTTGACGCGCGCTCTATTACGCGCACGGGCGGGCACAGGATCACCTTGTCACGACGCGGGCCGCCTTCCAGCATCCTGAGTATCAGGTGCATCGCAGTGCGCCCGAGGCGGTAGTGCTCGATCTTGATGGACGAAAGCGGAACGGGGCATGATTCGCAGAGGTCTTTCTCGTCGTCTACGCCGAGAACCGCTACGTCATCTGGGATGTGGAGGTTTGCCAAGTGGCAGAACGAGACGATCTCGCGCGCGGCGCGGTCGTTACATGCGAATACGGCGATTGGACGCGGGATCTTCTCCATCGCCTTGAGGAAGTGCTCGGCGTCGGCGTGGGCCGAGGAGTTCAGCACTGGGACGCGCAGGACCTCGCCAGTGTAGCCGTGCTCGCGCAAGGTGTCGACGAAGGATTCGTAACGCCTCGAAGTCCACCATTGGTAGAACTGGTCCGACGATCCGTCTGCGTAGATGTACGACGCGAAACGACCTTGCTCGTGGAGATAGTCCGCTGCCATCTGGCCAATGGACTCGTTGTCGACCGAGCATACGGTGATGGGTCCTCCGAAGGCCTTGCGCCAGTCCTCCACCGCTTCCTCGCCGAGAAGGACGAGCGGTATGCCTGATTTTCCGAACGCCTTGAGTAGCGCTGGCTTGCGGATATGCGCGATCACTGCCATCGCGCTGTTCTTGCCGCTTTTCTCGATGCTGAACTTCTTCAGCAAGAGCGTCTCGTTGGAAAGTCGCACCTTTGGCAGGGCGAGTTCGCGTGCGACTGAAAGCGCGCCCGCGCGGAACTCAGAGTCGAAGATATTCGTCCCGTCCGGGAGGATGAACCAGACGTCCTTTATGTCTGCTGGCTTTTTCATGACGCCTCATAGTCTACAACAGTTTTTGGCGACGCGCAACGGGTAAATCTAAATTTGAAATAAATCATAGATGAAATTGAAATCACGGTGTCGTATTTTGATATATAATCTTGGGCATGAAAACGCAAAACTCCATAAAGTCCCGTGAAACGTTTGTAGAGGCGTCGTCAATTGCGGCAATTGCAATCTCCGTGATTGCGCTCCTTATTACGCTGACATCCAGTGCGGCGGAATTCAAGTTCGCGTCCGTCTGCTCGGACGACATGGTCATTCAGCGCGATGTCGCATCTCCCGTGTGGGGCTTCGCCGAGCCAGGCGCGAAGGTGTCGGTCGCGCTCAACGGAAAGACCGTTGGCGAGGCGACGGCGGACGAGAAGGGCCGCTGGACCGTGAAGCTCCCGCCGCAGAAGGCGAACAAGAAGCCGTCGACGATCACCGCCAAGTGCGGCAAGGAGACGCACTCGATCACCAACGTCCTTTTCGGCGACGTGTGGTTCGGTTGCGGCCAGTCGAACATGGCCTACACGTTCGCTGGCTACGGACGGCTTCCGATCGGCGGCGAGGAGTTTCTCAAGAAGGCGGAGGGGAATCCCAATATCCGCACGCTCCTCATGAACGACGGCGACAACAGGAACTCGCCGTTCCCGCGCGAGGACGCGATTGGAATCAAGTGGGAGACCTCGACCTACAAGTCGATGCGCAAGAACGGTGCGGCACTCTACTGGATGGGCTGGAAGCTCAACAAGGTGCTCGACGTTCCGATCGGCCTCGTGAACGCCTCGTGGGGCGCCACGAAGATCGACGGCTGGATAGACCAGGCCTGGGCGAAGGACCACGGCACGGGCCACGCGAAGGGCGTTGCCGGCTTCTGGTACAACCGCTGGACCGACTTCATGAAGGCCGGCGGACCCGAGGTATACGAGAAGAAGATCTTCGAGTGGAACAAGCGCTTCGACCCCGCTTCCAACTTCGTCAACACCAAGCCGTCGCTCCACGACCCGGATTTCGTCGAGGACGAGAGCTGGAAGGAGCTTACGATCGACGGACGCGGCTTCCAGTGCGATCCTTTCCCCGAGGGCTTCACCGGCGAGGTCTGGATGCGCGCGACATTCGAGCTTACGGAAGCCGACCTCAAGAAGAACTGGTCCATTGGCTACAGCGAGTCGTACGGGCAGGACATGAACTATCTGAACGGCCATGCTTTCGGCGGCTCGGGCAACCCCAACCACGGCTACGGCGTCCCCATCAAGGAACATGGACGCGTCGGCAAGAACGTCCTTTCGGTGCGCTACAAGGTCTGGGGCGGCAAGGACGGCAAGCCGGGCGGCATGCTCAAGCCGGTCTCGATCGCGCTTTGGCCGTCGCGCGCAGAGTCGCACGAAATGAAGTTCAAGGCATGTATCGGCGAGCAGATGCCGAAGGACATCTGGAATCACCCCGAGTGCCGCAAGCCGAACGATGCGCGCGCAATCAACTTGTTCAGCGCGACGACCATGGACGCGGGACTCGTCCATCCGCTCTATCCGATGGCGATCAAGGGCGCGGTCTGGTACCAGGGCTGCAGCGACCTCGGGAACGGCAAGTACGCCGACTTCTTCAAGACTCTTGTCGAGGGATGGCGCGCGCAGTTCACCTACAAGGACAAACTCCCCGTTATCATCACGGAGATCTGTCCGCACCAGCTCGACACGAAGCCCAACTCAGTAGAGCGAATGAAGCAGGGCGACACGAACGCGCCGACCTGGTCCGTGAACGCCGACATGCGCCGTCAACTCAACGAACTCGCGACGCTGCTTCCCGATTGCGACACGATTTCGCTACTCGACCTCGGAGAGGCGGACATCCATCCGATCCACAAGGAGGAGGTTGGCGAGCGCTATGCAAACTGGGCGCTCCAGAACGTCTACGGCAAGAATGTCGAGGGACGCTGCCCGCAGGTTGATTCCGTCGAGTGGAAGGGGCCGAAGTGTGTGATCCACCTCAAGAACGCGAAGGGTCTCAAGACTCGCGACGGAAAGGCCGTGAAGGGCTTCGAGCTCTCCGGTCCCGTTGAAACGGGCAAAGACAAGAAAGGCAAGGACAAGGAAGGCATCAAGCTTCGCTTTGCCAACGCGAAGATCATCGGCGACACGATCGAGCTCACGCACCCCGAAGTGAAGGAGGCCTTCGCCTTCCGCTACGCCTGGTTCGACCTCGACTGCGGCTGGAACGTCGTGAATGGCGCTGGGCTTCCGCTCGGCACCTGCCGCGGCTTCAAGGACGGCAAATACCACGACATGATTGACTGAGGGGACTCGCGTTATGAAACATCTGTCGATTGCTCTTTCCGTTGTTTTGGCCGCTGCCGTTGCTCCGGCCGACGAATACCTCGATCCCAAGGGTCTTGGCTTCGATCCGTTCGTGCCATTTGACGCTCTTCCCAAAGACGAGCTCTATCCGCAGAACGCGGCGTTCTCCGTCTCGAAGGTAGGGCATCTTCTCGTAAACGGCCAGC
>JBGUVV010000415.1:0-3719 GCA_045220525.1 Kiritimatiellia bacterium | reverse complement strand
GGAACGAGCATCCTGTTCGTCGTGCCGAGCTTCTTCTCAAGCTCGGGCACGATGCGGCTCGCGTATTCGTCTTTGAGTCTTGCCATGATGACTTCTTCCTTGCGTGCTTAGAGTGACTTGCCGCTCTTGACGGAGATGCGGACCTTCTTGCCTTCGTTCTCGCCGGTCTTCACACGCGTACCGCACTTCTTCTCGGAGTCGTACGGCATGAGCTTGCAGAGCCTGATGGGAAGCTCGACGTCCACAAGGCCGCCAGGCGTCTTCTCGGTGCGGCGCATGGCCTTCTTGTGCTTGTTGAGGCCGCCGACGACAGCCGTCCCGGCCTTGGGGTCGACACTGAGCACGGTGCCGGTCCTGCCGGCGTCGTTGCCCCTAGTCACGATGACCGTGTCGCCCTTCCTGATTCTTGCGATAGCCATTTCAGTTCGCTCCTTTTCGTCAGACCACTTCCGGGGCCATTGAGAGGATCTTCATGTAGTTCTTGTCGCGCAGCTCGCGGGCGACGGGCCCGAAGACGCGCGTCCCGATCGGGTTGAGCTTCGAATCGACGAGGACGCAAGCGTTCTGGTCGAAGTGGACGGTCGAGCCGTCGGCGCGGCGGATCGGGTTGCCCGTGCGGATTATGACGGCCGTGGCCACGGAGCCCTTCTTGATGGACGACGTCGGCGACGCCTCCTTGATGGCGACGCGGATGACGTCGCCAAGGTGCGCATACTCCTTGCGCTGCTTGAGGATGCGGAAGCACATGGCGCGCTTTGCGCCGGTGTTGTCCGCAACCACGAGGTTGGAGAGTTCCTGCAACATTGTATCAGACTCCTTACTTCACGATGCGCCAGCGCTTGGTGGCGCTCAGCGGACGCGTTTCCATTATGGCCACGGTGTCGCCGACCTTGGCGGTGTCCGCCTCGTCGTGCACGTGGTAGTTCTTGGTGCGCGTGACGATCTTGCCGTAGATCGGATGGCGCTCGCGGTACGAGACCGCGACCTTCACGGTCTTGGCGCCAGACTTCGACACCACGATCCCCTTGCGGAGCTTGCGATCGCCGCGTTTTTCAGTTTCCGTGCTCATTAGATCTTGACTCCTGCGCGTGTTATGAACCTTGTGTGGATGCCGATCTTCGTCGACGCGAGGCGGAGGCACTCCTTGGCGACCTCCTCGCTGACGCCGCCGATCTCGAAGAGAACCTTGCCGGGGAGGATGACGGCCGCCCAGAACTCCGGGTTGCCCTTTCCTCCGCCCATTCTCACTTCGATAGGCTTGCGGGTGACAGGCTTGTCGGGGAAGACCCTTATCCAGAGCTTGCCCTTGCGCTTCATCTCGCGGTTGATCGCGACGCGGCACGCCTCGATCTGCGTGGCCGTGAGAAGGCCGCGCGTAAGCGCCTTCAGGCCGAACTCGCCGTACGCGAGCTCCGCGCCCGACGTCGCATAGCCGGAACGGTTCCCTTTGGAAACCTTGCGGTACTTAACTCTCTTGGGCATCAAAGGCATGGCTTACTTCCCCTCCTTGCGATCTCCACGCTCGCGGCGCTCGCCGCGGCGCTCGTTGCGCGGCGCACGCGCACGGAACCCTTCTTTCTTGCATATCCACACTTTAATGCCGATCTTGCCGGCGGTGGTGTTGGCCTCGGCGAAACCGTAGTCGATGTTCGCGCGAAGCGTGTGCAGGGGAACCTTGCCCTCGCGGGACCACTCGACGCGGGCGATTTCCGCCCCGTTGATGCGCCCGCCGGCGTGGACCTTGATTCCCTCGACCCCGAGGTCCATCGCTACCTTCATGGCGCGCTTCATGGCCCTCTTGAGCATGATGCGGCGCTCCAGCTGCTGCGCGATCGACTCGGCGACGAGCTGCGCGTCTGCGTCGGCTCCGTTGACCTCCTTGATCTCGAGATAGACTTCCTTCGAAGTCATCTTCTCAAGCTCCCTGCGGACGGTCTCGACGTCTTCGCCCTTGCGCCCGATGATCACGCCGGGCCTCGCGGTGAAGAGCGTCACCCTGACGCGGTTGGCATAGCGCTCGATGAGGACCTTGGAGATGCCCGCCTCTGCGAACTTGCGCTTGCAGACCTCGCGGATCTTCTGGTCTTCTACGAGATACGACCCGAACGTCCTCTTGGGGGCGAACCAGCGGCTGCCCCAGGCGTGGTTGACGCCGACGCGGAAACCTACGGGATTTACTTTCTGACCCATGTTACTTGGCCTCCTTCCCGGCCTTCGTTGCGTCGTCGGTGAGGACGACCTTGCAGTGGCAAAGACGGCGCGCGATCGGATGCGCGGAGCCACGGGCCGTAGGCCAGTAGCGGCGCATGCGCACGGACTCGTCGAGGACGCAGAGCTTGACGATCATGGACTCCGCCGTCTGGACGCCGTTGTTGTGCTTGGCGTTGGCGATGGCGCTCTTGATCGTCTTCCTGATGATTTCCGCGGCCTTCTTCGGAGAGAACTCGACTATCTTAAGAGCCTCTGAGGCCTTGAGCCCCTGGCATGCGCGGCAGAGGGGGCGACCCTTGAACGCGCTCATCCGCTGATTGCGGGTAATGGCGATAACTTCCATTGCCTTGTCCCCTTACTTTTCGGCCTTGGCGGCGGAGTTGCCGTGCGCCTTGAACGTGCGCGTCGGGGCGAACTCGCCGAGACGGTGGCCGACCATGTTCTCGGTTATGAAGACCGGCATGTGCTGACGGCCGTTGTGGATGGCGAACGTGAGACCGACGAAGTCGGGGAGCACCATGGACCGGCGGCTCCACGTCTTGATCGGCTGCTTCTTTCCGCTCGCCTGCATTTTCTCGACCTTGCGGAGGAGAGATTCCTCTACATAAGGCCCCTTCTTGAGAGAACGACTCATGGATTACTTCCTCCTCTTGACGATGACCTTGTCGGACGCCTTCCTCTTCGGACGCGTCTTGCCGCCCTTGGCGAGCTTGCCCCACGGAGAGCGCGGATGGCTGCCGCCGGACGTACGGCCCTCGCCGCCGCCCATCGGGTGGTCAACCGGGTTCATGACAACGCCGCGGACAGTCGGACGGATGCCGAGATAGCGCTTGCGTCCGGCCTTGCCGAGCTTGATGGAACCCCAGTCCTTGTTGCCCACGGTGCCGACGGTCGCAAGGCAGCGGCCGTCGAATATGCGAACTTCGCCCGAGGGCATCTTGAGAGTGACCCTGCCGCCGTCGCGAGCCATGATCTGGCAGGCGTTGCCGGCCGAGCGGCCGACCTTCGCGCCCTGTCCGGGAACGAGCTCAATCGCGTGGACGAAAAGCCCGAGCGGGATCTGGGAAAGCGGAAGGCAGTTGCCGACGGTCGCCTCGGCCTTGGGGCCGTTCATCACCTTCATGCCGGGCCTGAGGCCGTCGGGGGCGAGGATATAGCTCTTCTCGCCATCGGCATAGACGATGAGCGCGATGTAGGCGCTGCGGTTGGGATCGTAGGCGATGTCCTTGACGGTCGCCTCGACGTCGAACTTGGAGCGCCTGAAGTCGATGAACCTCAGCCTCCTCTTGGCGCCGCCGCCGCGGTGACGCGTCGTGATGCGGCCCATGTTGTTGCGGCCCGCAGTCTTGCGCTTGGCCTTCGTGAGGCTCTTGACGGGCCTCTTCTCGGTGATCTCCTCGAACGTGGCGGACTCGCGGAAGCGGATTCCGCACGAACGGGCGTTGTAGCGTTTAAGTGCCATAGTCTCTCAACTCCCCTTATGCAATCTCGATGCGCTCGCCGGCCTT
>JBGUVV010000414.1:0-2312 GCA_045220525.1 Kiritimatiellia bacterium | reverse complement strand
ACCGCCTTGGCGTCACCATCGAGAACTGGGTGTCGTCCACCGGCCTCTGGCAGGGGCTTCCGCGCATCCGCACGATGCCGCCAGCCGACTTCGGCAAGTGGGCGCGCGTCTGCGAGCACGTCGTGCGCCACTACAACGAGGGATGGGCGAACGGCTACAAATGGGGCATCGAGTACTGGGAGATATGGAACGAGCCTGAGCCGAACTGGAGCATGTGGTACAAAGGCACCAAGGAGCAGTTTTTCGAGCTATACGAGACTGCCGCCAAGCACCTCAAGAAACGGTTTTCGAACATCAAGGTCGGCGGGTACGGGTCGATCGGCTTCTACGCAATCGACGAGCCTGACCACTATTTCGGCACCAAGCGCAACACCGCCAAATACGCCGAGGACTTCCTCGACCGCATGAAGGAATGCGGCGCGCCGGTGGATTTCTTCTCATGGCATCTCTATTTGAAGCCTCCGTTCCCGCTAGAGCGCATCGCCGTGCATGCGAAGCACTGCCGACGCATCCTGGACGAGCGCGGGTTTACCGCGGCGGAGTCGCATTTCAACGAGTGGAACGTCGTCGCCGACGTCAACATGGACAAGGGGGTGAAGGACTGGGATGCGATAAAGGAAGCCCCGGTGGCGTCGGAGGTGGCGGCGGCATTCATCGTCATGCAGAACACGCCTATCGACAAGGCGATGTATTACTGTGCGCTCCCCACGAGTAGGTATTGCGGAATGTTCTACTGGCCGTCTGCGAAGACGACGCCGGTTTACGAGTCGTTTATCGCGTTCGACGCGCTCTATCGGCGCAAGGAGGCGGTCGTTGCCACGAGTGACGAGCCTGAGGTCTATGCGCTTGCGGCGAAGTCGGCAGATGCCGGCGAGGCAGTCCTGCTCTGCAACATCTCGAGGGACGAGAAGGAGCTTTCGATTGACGTCTCAGGCGCATCTGGCGGGCGCTTCTCAATCCGCCGCATCGACGCGGGTCACAAGGCGCTTTCCTTGGACGGGTTCTACGTTGCGGGGAGCAAGATTCTCCTGCCGCCGTCTTCCGTCACCCTATTGGAACGTGCCGATCTGCCGCCGGGGAGCTCTTTAAAGTAAACAGAAAAAGGAGAAGAAGACTATGCTTGCCAGCAGAAGGGATTTCATTCGTTTCATAGGCGCATCCGCCGCGCTTTCGGCTGCGGGATGCAGGTGCCCGCTTTGCGCTGGGCGCGGGACCCGGATTGCCGCGCAGCTCTATTCCATCCACGAGATATTCTGGACGAAGCCGGAATGGTGCCTTGAGGGGCTCAAGGCTGCGGGCTACGAGGGCGTCGAATTCGCTGGATACGGCGGCCATACGGCCAGGGAGATCGCCAAGTATCTTGCAGACGCCGGGCTTGTAGGCATGGGGACGCACGTCAACGGCTTTGTCGATCTGAAGGGCGACGGGCTCAAGAAGACTCTCGATTTTTGCGCAGAGGCTGGCATCGAATCGGTGACTACGCCGCATGCGCTCTGCGAGACGGAGGCCGCGTATCGCGAGTTCGGCCGAGACATGTCGCGCGCGGCGGAGGCGGCTGTTCCATATGGCATCAAGGTCGGCATCCATACCACCTACGACCACTTCAGGGTGAAGTTCAACGGCGTGACTGCATGGGACACGATCTTTGCGGAGGCCTCGCCGCTTCTGCAGCAGCAGGTCGATACGAGCAACACGTTTCACGTGATAGGCGACGGACTGCTGCCGCTTCTCAGGAAGTACCGGGGCCGCCACCATTCCGTACACCTGAAGGAAAACGTGCCGTCGAAGACCGCGACTCTTGGCGAGCGCCCGAAGGACGGAGGCCCTGTCGTTCCGTGGCGCGATGTGTTCGACTGCCTTGCGGAGGAGGATGTCGCGTGGTATGTCGTGGAGGCGGAGGCGATTCCTGATTCGCTTGTCCCGCTTGCCGATTCGCGCACATTCGTCTCGCGGCACATGTAAAACCGGCGAACGCCTTTGCCGTCGACATTGGCGGAAGGTGAGTGAAATGGTTAAAACCTAAACGCTCACCTTTCGCCGCTTGATTTTTGCTATCATTTCCAAAGATGGCTGAAGTCGCATTATACACATTTTGCAGACGCCTGTTCACGATGTGCGGAGGGGGTGCCGGATGAACAGGCGCGAGTTCTTGTTGGCGGCCGCTACCGCAGCGGGTGCGCCGCGAATTGACGCATTGGCGACCGGCGGCTCGGAAACGCTCGACAGGCCGCAGCCGCGCAATCGGCATCCATACCGAGGAGTTGAATGGAAAGCCGCATACCAGATCTGCGGCACGACTCACGTTCACTGCA
>JBGUVV010000413.1:0-17518 GCA_045220525.1 Kiritimatiellia bacterium | reverse complement strand
TTCGGCGAACTTCGCAAAATCGCCGGCGGCGGCTTGGTGAAAAACAGGCATCGAAGGATCGCGACTCTGGATGAACACCTCGCCGGGAAGCTCCGCGCGGCCAGCGCGGCCGGAGACCTGCGCAAGGAGCTGGTAGGTCCGCTCCGTCGCGCGGAAGTCCGGCATGTTCAGCGACGTATCGGCGTTAAGCGCGCCGACGAGCGTGACGTTCGGGAAGTCGAGGCCCTTCGCTATCATCTGCGTCCCTATGAGTATGTCGGCCTCGCCGCGGCGAAATGCGGAGAGAATGTCGTCATGCGAGTTCCGGCGCGAGGTTGAGTCGGCGTCCATCCTGAGGACCCTTGCACGAGGAAAGCATTTTCGAAGAGCCGCCTCCGCCCGCTGGGTGCCGATGCCCTTCAGGCAAAGCGACGCGGACCCGCACGAAGGACACGCGTTGACCGGTTCGCGCCACCTGCCGCAGATGTGGCACCTTAGGCACGAGTCGGCACGGTGATACGTGTAGGCAAGGCCGCATTCGGGGCACTCCACCACGAACCCGCAGCTCTCGCAGACGACGGAGCTTGAATATCCCCTGCGGTTCAAAAAGAGCATCGTCTGTTCGCCCCTGTCGAGGCGCAGCGATATTGCGTCGAGAAGCTCGCGCGAAAACATGGCACCGCCAGACGATGACGTATCGACGAGGTGCACCTGCGGTATCGAGCCCTTCCCGGCGCGGCAGGGCATTTCGACAAGCGAATACTTTCCCCGCATCGCGTTCATCCATGATTCAAGAGACGGAGTCGCTGAACCAAGCACTACGCGCGCACCCTCGGCGCAGCCCCGCAGCACCGCCACGTCGCGGGCGTGGTAGCGGGGAGAATCCTCCTGCTTGTAGCTCGTATCGTGCTCCTCGTCGACGACGACGAGGCCAAGGTTTGCGACGGGAGCCCAGACCGCGCTACGCGAGCCTATGACGATTCTCGCATCCCCAGCGCGTATCCTGTGCCACTCGTCGTAGCGCTCGCCGTCCGAAAGGCCTGAGTGCATGACGGCGACCGTCTTGCCGAAACGAGAGGCGAAGCGCTGCGCAGTCTGCGGCGTGAGCGATATCTCAGGAACAAGCACGATGGCGCCGCGCCCTTCCGCGAGGGCCGCCGCAATGGCCTGGAGATAGACTTCCGTCTTGCCGGAGCCCGTTATGCCGTGGAGGAGGACGGGGCGGTCGGCGCGTCCGATTGCGTCAAGCGCGGCTTTCTGCCACTCGTTCAGTGGAAGCGGCCGCGTAGGGACAAGCCTCTTTCCGGCAAGAGGGTCGCGCCGCCTCTCGCGGACCGCCACGCTCACAAGCCCAAGGAGGGCAAGCTGCCGTATTGTCGCAGGCGTAGTGCCAAGTTCCTTGCAAAGCTGCGACATCCACCCTCCGCCAAGCCGCGTTATCTGCTCGTACAGCCACTGCTGCCGCTCCGTGACTGCAGTTCCGGAAACGGCGAGCGAGGGCTCGATGAAGAGGAGTTCCCGAGGACGCACTTTCCTCTTGAGCACGGCGGCCGGGACCGCAGCCCTTAGAACAGACTCAACGGGGGAGGCCGTGTAGGCGGAGACCTTGCGAACGACATCGAGAAGCGCCGCCGAGAAAAACGGCTTCTCGTCAACTATCGCCGTTATGGGCTTGAGCGAAAACTTCCGTTCCCCATTCCCACCCCTGCTAGGGCATCGCCTTCGGCGACTCGCTTCGCTCGGGGGATACGCTCCCCGTTCCCCAATCACTTCCATCGCGAAGCCCTGCGCCTCGCGGCGGCCGAAAGGAACGGAAAGAAGCTGACCTGGGGCCAGCTTCTTTTCCAGCGCCTCCGGCACTTCATAGTCGAAGAGCCTGTCGAGCGCAAGGTCGATGGCGACGGATACCGTCACTCAGAGCTGCATGATCTCAAGATCGTTCTCAAGGCCGGAGTTGTCGAAGCTCTGCTTGTTGAAGATCACGTTGAGACGGGAGTACTTGGCCTTGATAGTCCTGGCGGCACCGCCCTTGCTGATGAGAATCCAGGCCTTGTTGCCGAACGGAGTCGACGTGTACTGGCCGCCGGACTTGCCGCACTCGATCTCGGTGGAGGACGTTCCGTTGTAGCTCTTGAGGTATCCGTTCAGGGAGGAATAATCGACGTTGCGCGTCACCAGGGCTGGGACGACGTCGGAGATTTCGCTCTGGAGGTTCTTGACCACTAGCCAGCCGACATTGGCCTCCTTGAGCTCCGTGCCGCTCATGCCGGGGACGCCGCCGCCGGAAAGGACGCTGACGTCGATGTCGATATAGGGCTTGCGGCTCTTGGCCTCGGTGCGGAGGTCAAAGAGGGCCTCGAAATACTTAGTGGAGGAAGCGGCGTTGATCACGTCCTTGTCCTCGTCGTCGACGCCCTCGGTCGCCGTCTGCGGCCACACGGACTGCAGCCCCGCGCCCTCGCGCTCGGTGTTGCACTGCGTAATCGCGACGAACAGGTTGCGTCCGCGCATCTGCATCGCCGACGTCGTCGCGGAAAGCATTGCGGAGGAAATGGCCGGGAAGAGCGCTCCCATAAGAATGCCGAGAATGCCGATGACCACGAGCAGCTCGACGAGGGTAAAACCTTTTTCAGACTTTTTCATTAGTGTAACTCCTTCGGTTGTTGTTTTATGTTCAATATTATCTCACAAATTCCAATTTCATTCAAGAGCAATTTTTAGAATCGTCCTTGAGGTAGTCTCTCGCCGAGTCTGTCGCGGAATCCGCCATCTCGGGGGTCGCCTCGACGCCCGCGAACTTCACCATGTCGGCCGATTCGAGGAAACGCCGCAGCTCGTCCGACGGCTTCGCGCTTCTCAGGAACTCGTCGGTCGTCATGTGCGGCGCGCGTATTCCGTACTTGCGCTGGATGTAGCGCCTGACTACCATCGTAAGCTCCACGTAGAAGTCCTTGTACCTTCCTCGCCCCGGCAGTCCCTTCTTGAGCAGACGATCCAGCTCCGCCCACGCCCTTTCAATCGGGCTCATGCGATGCTCCCTCACCTTCCGCATTGTCAGCCTGAAGAGCCGCACAACGCCGTAGACAACAGCCGCCAACGCGATGAGGGCCGCGGCGGCAAGGCCCGCAAGCCGCCAGCTCAACGGTGGAAGGTCCTTCTTGGGATCCGCCTCCATCGCCCCGGTGACCGGCTCCCTCGGATCCGGGCTCCTGAAATAGACCGGCCCCCCTACGAACGAGTCGCGCCCGCCGTCTATCTCCACCGCAAACGGGCGTATCCTGTATGTTTCAGCGCATGGCTCGGGGACAAGCCTCCAGTTCACGGCTTCCACAACAGAACCGTCCTTTCGCTGCAAAGGCTCCTCTGCAAATTCCTCTGCAAGCGAAAACCCCTGGGTGCGCTCGCGCAGGTCAGGAAGCGAGACGGACACGTTCCCCGGGTGCGCCGCCTCGACTCTGAGGAACACGCTCTTCGACGGATCTACGGCGTCCGTCTCCGACTCGACCTTGAACGAAACAGCGCCCTGCTGCGTCTCAAAGAGAATCGCCGCGACTATCCCCAAGAAGATCATCTGGCCAGCTCTTCAACTCGCGCCTTGATCTCCTGGGCGTTGCGGCAGACGATTCCGCCCGGGGGCGTCGCCTCGGTAGAGCACGTCAGAAGCGTACCGCCCCTCGCGACGAACTTCTCGGTGGCCGTCCACAACGCCGACGGATTCTTCTTTCCCTTGACGATCCCGGCGGGAGCCACAAGGACGTCGATGTGGGCGAAGCGGTCGATGAAGGCGTCGTCGCCGTTCAGGACCTGGAAGTCAATTCCTTCGATAGCGGCCACGTCAAGCATGTTCTGCGCGTTGCGGATGCTCTTTGCGGCGCCCATTATGTACCCTACGGAAAGATCGCCGCGCTTGCGCTGCGGACGGGGGATCGCGACTTCGCGGCCGGTGACGTAGCGTATCGCCGCGACGACGAGATAGTGCATCGACTCGTAGTATTCGGGATGCATCGACGTCACGAACACGCGCCCCTTGCCATACGTGCCGCCGAGGATTGCGGCGGCGCCGTGCATGCGCTTGGCCTTGCTGACGCGCCCCTTGTAGGTGCATTCGCTGTCAACCGTGCCCCATAGCTCGAACGACGCGCCCTCGATGACGTTGGTGGTGGCCCTCATGAGCGGGCCGCCGTGGTAGCGCAACTTGTGGTTGCCGGCTTTCAGCCCAAGGGCCTTTGCACCCGCCTCGTTTATCTTGACCTGCGGATAGAAGAGGTCGGGCTCCGATCCAAGCGTATTCCACGGCATCACCCTCGCGCGCCTCGGGCCGTCCATGAGAAGGCAGCAGCCAGCGCACGTGCCGATGTAGCCGCCGCCGCCGCGAATGAAGTCCTTCATCCGCGCAATGCCGTCGAGGCCAAGGGACGTGTATTCGTTCGAGCTCGATCCGCCTGGCATTATGAAGAGGTCCTGCCCTGAAAGCTCCCCTGCGCGGACGCCCGCGCCGTCGACGAGCTTAAGCGTCATGTCAGGGGAGTCGTTGACAATCCTGTACCATTCCGCAGCCCCTATGCCGCTGGGTCCGAGGTCTGCGTAAACCGCGACCTTGAGAGGCTCGATTGCCGGTTCCGCCGCCTGAGATTCCACGGCGCAGCCTGTCTCGCAAACGCAGTTCGTCGCACAGCCTGCGAATAGAGACGCCGCCACAACTACGAACACCAGTTTTTTCATGTCATTTCCTCCTTGCTCTTTTTTTGAAAAGTCTCTTCACCTCTTCCGCATACGGCCTGTCGGTAGATATCGGCATCGTGTCTATGCCGGTCTTGAGAAAGAACCTCGAAAGCTCCTCCCCTTCCTCGGCAGCCTTCTTCGCGAAACGCCTTCTCACGGAGGCGCTCGACGTATCTACGAGCATTAGCTCGCCCGTTTCTGGATCTTCCATCTCGACAAGGCCGACGTCCGGAAGCTCCGACTCCGCAGGGTCGCTCACGGGAACCGCTATCACGTCGTGATGGTGCGCCGTGGCCCTGAGGAGCCGCTCATACCCTGTCCGTTCCCCGTTCCCCAGAAAATCGCTCACGAGGAAGACGACGGCGCGGCGCTTCTGCACGCCGTTCAGGAACCTGAGCGCGGAGGCGATGTCCGTCGAGCCCTCCGCCCCGTCCTCGGCGGCAAGGACTTCGCGCACGAGCCTCATCACGCTGTCGCGCCCTTTGCGCGGCGGGATGTACTTGACGATCCTGTCGGAAAAGAGGACGAGGCCGATCTTGTCCTGGTTGCGGATGGCCGTAAGCGCGAGAAGCGCGGTCACCTCCGCCGCAAGCTCCATCTTCGAGCGCCCCACGGAGCCGTAGCCCTGGGAGCCGGAGACGTCGACCATGAAAAGGACGGTAAGCTCCCGCTCTTCGCTGTATCGCTTTACATACGGAATCCCGGTCTTTGCAGTGACGTTCCAGTCGATGGAGCGCACGTCGTCGCCGACGAGATACGGCCGCACCTCGTCAAACTCGACCCCCTGGCCCTTGAACGTCGAATGGTAGTCGCCGGAGAGCTGGTCGTCTATGAGCTTCGTGGTGAGGATCCTTATCTTCCCCACCTTCGCCATAAGCTCTTTTACGTCTGTCATTACGGGACGGGAACCTCCGAGAGAATCCTGTCGATGATCTTGTCGCTCGTAACGTTCTCGGCCTCCGCCTCGTAGGTGAGGAGTATGCGGTGGCGGAGGACGTCGTGCGCGACCTCCTTCACGTCCTGCGGAGTCGCGTAGGCCCGCCCGTGCAGGAGGGCGTTGCCGCGCGCGGCGAGGTTGAGGGCGAGCGTGGCGCGAGGCGAGGCTCCCACCTGTATCTGCTCCTTGAGGGACTCGAGCCCCTTGGTGCGCTCGGGTTCGCGCGTGACGAAGACTATGTCGAGTATGTAGTCCGCGACCTTCTCGTCGCAATAGACCTCCTTCAGCGTCGAGCGCAGGCGAACAACGTCGTCCGGGGTGCAGACTGCCTTGGCCTCGGGCGCGTCGGCGCTTCCCGCGAAGCGCTGCATGATGCGCCGCTCGTCCGCCTTGGACGGAGTCTCGACGAGGCACTTGAACATGAAGCGGTCGACCTGCGCCTCGGGGAGCGGGTAGGTGCCCTCCTGCTCGATCGGGTTCTGAGTGGCAAGCACGAGAAACGGCGAGGGCAGCTGATACGTCTCGTCGCCAATCGTGACCTGCCGCTCCTGCATGGCCTCGAGAAGCGCCGACTGCACCTTCGCAGGAGCGCGGTTGATTTCGTCGGCGAGAAGCAAGTTCGTGAAGACGGGCCCCTTCTTCGGCGTGAACTCGCCGGTCTTCGGCGAATAGACAAGCGTTCCCACGACGTCGGCAGGCAGGAGGTCAGGGGTGAAAGATATGCGGCTAAAGTCAAGGCCGACCGCCTTCGCGAGAGTGTTCACCGACAGCGTCTTCGCAAGCCCAGGGACGCCTTCGAGAAGGATGTGGCCGCCAGTCGTCATTGCAAGAAGGAGCCTGTCTATGAGCTTCTCCTGCCCGACGATGACCCTCGAAACCTCGTCGCGTATCCTGTTCACCAACTCGCCCTGCGCGGCAATCCTGTCTGTCGCTTCCTTCAGATCCATCTTTTCCTCCTTGGATTTTTCATTCAAGCCCCGGCCGGAAGGCAATCCAGTCGCGGACCAGTTCCTTTACAGTGTTCCATTTTACCGAATTGAGACGCTTCAAGTCCAGCGTAATTTTCATCCTTAGCGCGTCGGAGTCGCCATCCCCGGAAATCGGCAGGCCCCCTCTTATGCGCCGCAGGCGCTCCGACCACAGCGTCCTCACGAAGTCTTCGAGGACGTCCACCGGCTCCAATCCGCACTCCATCGTCTTCGCCTGGCCGGTGAGGACGGCGTCGAACCAACTCCTCTCGCGCCCGCGAAGTGAATCGCCCCATGGCGCCATCTTGTCCTCGCCGCTCGCGATCTCCGCCTTCCAGACCTCTACGAAACTCCGGGTGAAGTCATGCGAGAAGACCTGCTGCGGCAAGAACTCCCCCACGATGCCGGAAAGGGTCTTCGCGCTTTCGGAATATTCGTTCGCCATCAGGAACTCGCAAAACGCGAGCTCCCGCTCGGACGGCGGAATCGCCTTTGACGCGTCCTCCGCGTCCGCGCTGGGCTCGACCACTGGCTCCACCCGCTCGACGCGCGGCTCCGCAGGCCTTGCCCTCGCGCGGTCAGGGGCGGAAGAGCCGATCTTGGCAAGTTCCTCGTCGAGGGCTATCGCAGGGATTCCAAGGACCTTCGCCGCCTCCGACACCATGGCCGCGCGCTGTATGGCGTTTGCACACGCGGAAATAGTCTCGAGGACCGCCTTGGCGGTCCTGTTCACCGCATCTACCGAATCAGGCTTCTTTTCCGCCGCGCGCGCAGTCCTCGTCTGGAAAGCGACGATGGACTCCGCAGAGTCCAGCATCTTAGAAAACTCTGCGGCCGGGTGCGACCTAAGGAACGAGTCCGGGTCGTCGCCGCCAGGAAGCGACACGACTCTCACCGGCAGGCCCTCCGACAGGCAGAGGCGCGCTGTCTTCACCGTAGCCTTGTGGCCGGCCTCGTCGTCGTCATAGACAAGGGCGATCTGGTCGGCGAAACGACGGAGCATCTTCGCATGCTCGGCGGTGAAGGCAGTTCCCTGCCCAGCAACAGAATTCGGGAAGCCGCTCGTCTGGAGCCGTATGCAGTCTATCTGGCCTTCGCAGACTATGGCCTCGTGGTTCTTCGCCTTAGTTATCTCCTTGGCGGCCTTGTCGAGTCCGTAGAGGACGTTAGACTTCTTGAAGACTGGAGTCTCGGGCGAGTTTACGTATTTGCCGGAGTTCTTGGAGGCGACGAGCTGGCGGCCCGAAAACCCGACGACGCGCTCCTGCCTGTCCTTTATCGTGAACATGAGCCGCCCGCCGAAGCGATGGTAGCCGAAGTCCCCTTCCCTGTCGGGCTTCTTCACGATTCCGGCGGCGTCGAGCTCGTCGGCAGTGTAGCCCTTGGCCTTGGCCCACTTGAGGACGGCGGCCGTCCCCGCGGGGGCGTATCCGATGAGGTAGTCCTCGGCAGTCTTGCCGGCGAGGTCGCGCTCCTTCACGTATGCGCGCGCCTGCGCGGCCTCGGCGGACTCGGCGAGGCATTTCCTGTAGAACTCCGCAATGTCCGCAAGCAGCGCGTAGAGCCTGGAGCGCCGCATCGCCTCGGGATCGGACCTCTCCTCCTCTATCTTCACGCCGACGCGCTCCGCAAGCTTCCTCACGGCCTCGACGAAGGAAAGCCCGTCCATCCGCTGGACGAACTTAATGGCGTCTCCAGACTCGCCGCAGCCAAAACAGTGGTAGAAGCCCCTTGAGACGTTCACGTGGAACGACGGGGTCTTCTCGTTGTGGAAGGGACAGCACGCCTTCAGCGTGGAGCCGGCGTTCTTGAGGGCGACTCCATACGAGGAGACAAGCTCGGCGAGATCAGTCCTCGCCTTAATGTCCTCTATCAACGCCTCCGTCATCCGAAAAGCCGCCCTTTAGTCCCTCCTGTCGCCTACTTCCTTCGCAACCTGGGCCGCAAACTTCGCCACATGGCCGGGAAGCCCATCTCCGACGGAGAGCATCTCTGGTGACTGTCCGGGAAACGCGCACCAGCGAAGCTGGTCGAGGCAGAATATCTTTACGTAGTCGTCGGTCGCCGCCTTCGCCCTTGCGAGAAGCGCCTCAGTCCAGATGCGCCTTTCGCCGCGGCGCGAACTGCGCCAGAAGGCCCACCACGGGGCGGACGCCCCGTCCATCACGTAGTGAGTGACCTCGGCTATCTTTATCGCCGCGACGGGATCGGTCTCGTAGGCCGTCTTGACCTCCGCAAGAAGCGCGTCGGCATTCTCGCGGCTTTCGACGCAGGCCGCTATCGCCTCCGGGGTCGTCGCCTCCGAAAGAGCTACGGCATTCTCCTTCTGCCAGATGGAAGAGATGGGGGCGACGCCGTTGCCGCTCGTCTCGGCGCTCTTTACAAGCTCCTCGTAGTTGACCGCCGCAACCGACGCCGCGGCCGCGAAGCACACCGAAAGGAATATCGCTCTTTTCATTTTTCTTCAGCCTTTCATGAATTCATCGGCCCATGGTTCTCGGAGAGACTGGTAGAGATACCTGTCGGCAGCCTCGTCGTCCTTCGCCACGAGGTTCACTGGATCGAAGTCGAATCCCCTGCCGAGGCGCTCCGCCGCGATTGCGAGGTTCGCGAGGGTGCAGCTGCGGAAGCCAGTCTCCTCGTTGAGGCAGAAACGGCGCCGCGTGCGGACGCTGTCCATGAAGTCGTCCTGCTGAGGGGCGGGGTCGGGGAGGTCTGCTAGTATTTTCTCTACGTCAAGCTTCCGCCCGGAGGCGTCGAGCATCGTGAAGATGCGCTCGTTTTGCGGAGCTGTCCACGTCCCGACCGTGCCGTCGTCCCTCTTCGCCGACCAGATCGTCATTCCGTTGGAGCCGGTAATGAACGGCTCGTCCTTCAGGGATTCGTCGCCGTCGAGTATGATGACCGTGCCGTCGTCGTAGCGGTAGGTGACGCGGTCGAACCTTCCGACGACCTCTGGGTGCTGCTTGGGCCCCATGTAGTCAACCCTGACTGGGCTTGTGTCGTCCTTGCAGAGGAGATACTGCAGCGGATCTAGGTAGTGCTGCGACATGTCGCCTATGCCGCCGCCGTCGTAGTCCCAAAAACCGCGGAACTTGAAGTGCGTGCGCTCGTGGTTATAAGGCTTCCACGGAGCGGGGCCAAGCCACATCTCCCAGTCGAACGTCGGCGGGATTGGCTCGACGGGCAGGTTCACGCGGCCAGAGTGGTGGAACTTCCACCAGAAGCCCTGCCCCTTGCCGAATACGCAACGGACGGGGCCTTCGCCGAGGATTCCGCTCTCCATGATCTTGCGCACGTACTTTACGCGAGAGCCAAAGCCGTAAAACGGGAGATCGCTGTAGCGGAACCAGGTGTTGAGGCGGAACATCCTGCCCTTTTCCTTGATGTATTCCATGACGCGCTTTCCCTCGCCGACGGTACGGGTCATGGGCTTTTCGCACCAGATGTCCTTTCCCGCCCTCGCGGCCATTACGCTCATGACGCCATGCCAGTGAGCAGGCGTGCATATGTGGACGATGTCCACTCCTGGGTCGTCAAGGAGCTTCATGAAGTTGCCGTAGTCGCGTATCTTGCCCCAGCCGGCCTTCTCCGCGTCGGCAAGGCCCTCCTGGGCGTGCAGCATGTCGGGGTCGCAAAGGCCCACAAGACGCGACCCCTTGAAGCCGAGGTGGTTCTCGCTGTGCGCTATAATGCCGTAGCCGATGATCGCGCGCGTAAGCTGGTTCGACGGTGCCGTCGCGCCGCGCAAGACCCCTGCAGGCACTATATTGAGGGCGCCGAACGCCCCAGCCTGTCTAAGAAAAGTGCGTCTAGATGTCTTCATGTCTTTCCTTGTGTTGAATGCAGATTTGACTATTTTATCAGAAATTCCGCCGCTCGACATAAAAAACTTTGTCGCCGACGCGGCAGCGCGGCGCCTTGAACGTAACCCAAGTCCCCTTCTCCGCCACCTCCGGAACTTCGTCGTCGCGCCTGATTTCGCCGAGGACAAGCTCCTTTACGCCTGTCGTCGCACCGTGTATTTGCAGCGTGTCGCCGGGGCGTATCGAGTGGTCCTGTATCTTGACCTGCGCTATCCCCGCCTTTGCGAAATAGTCGATCACCACCCCCGCATGGCGCTTGACCGTAGTCGCAAGCGAATCTTCGCTGTCGGCAAACTGCCCGGCGCCCGGCCGCCCGAAGTAGAGGCCTTCCGAAAACTCCCTGTGGAACACGCTCTCGAGCTTCACCCTGAGCCGATTTGCAAGCTCCTGCGAATAAACGCCGGCGACAACCGCGTCAACCGCCTCGCGGTAGGCCTCGGTGCATGTCTTCACGTAGTTGGCGTTTCTCGCACGGCCCTCGATCTTGAACGAGGATATGCCAGCCTCTACAAGCCTGTCTACGAAACCTATGGAGCAGAGGTCGCGGGCGGAGAGAACCGTATGCGGCTCCACTTCGTACTGCGCCTTCGCGTCCGCGTGGACCGGGTTCCCGTCCGCGTCCTCGTAGAGGTCCACGGCCTTGACGAGGAACTTCCTGCGGCAGGGCTGCACGCACTCCCCGCGGCATGCGCTCTTCCCGAAGACGTCGTGGCTCATGAAGCATCTGCCGGACTCGGCGACGCATTGCGCTCCGTGGACAAAGCATTCGATTTCCACCGAAGGGACGGCGCGCGATATCTGGGAGACCTCCTCAAGGGTGCATTCCCTCGCAAGGACGACTCGCGTCGCGCCCTGCGAAGCGAGGAACTTCACGGCCAGCGAATTCGAGGTCGACATCTGGGTGGAGACGTGGAACTCAACACCATGCCGCCTGCAAAGCTCTATCACGCCCCAGTCCGAGACGATGAACGCGTTGACATAGGGCTTCGCCTCCACGATCGTCCGCTCGACATCGTCGGCCTCGCCCTCGAACATGATGGCGTTGAGCGCAAGATACCGCTTCACGTCCTTCCTTTCGCAGCGCCTCGCGATCTCCGGAAGGTCCGCGGGCGTGAAGTTCACGCCGCTGCGCGCGCGCATGTTGAAAGTCCCAAGTCCGAAATAGACGGCGTCGGCCCCGGCGTCAAGCGCCGCCTGGAGGCACGTAAAGTCCCCCGCAGGCGCAAGTATCTCAGGTGACCTCATCGCATCAATTCAAGTGCGGCGCGTTCGGTGAGGACGCACGGCGAGTCATAGACCGGGATGCGCACGAACGTGATGCCGCACGAATGGGCGATTTGGCGGGCCGCAGGAAGTTCATACACGGCACCCGTGAAGAGATCGACCCAGACGGGGTCTTTCAGCGCAGCGCCCTCCCACTCGAACACGGCGGGCCGCGTCGTGAAGCTGTCGGACGGGATTCCGCGCCGCTCCACCCCGGTCCACTGCATGTAGCCGTCGTCGCCCGTCTGCAGCGCAAGCGGCGACGTCCGAGCATCCTCAACATGCGAAACGGGGCGCATCCGACCAGTCCCATCGTCAACTTCCCCCTTGCGCTTCTTCACATCTACAAGCCCCCTGTCCCAGAAGACGAAAAGCGGATGACGCCCGTCCTTCACGTATTCGTAGAGGGAAAGCGTGCGGTCAACCGTGGAAACGCGCGGCGACTTGACGAGCTCGAGCGAGTCGTCGAAGACGGCGACGACGTTCTGCACGGCGTAGTACGCCTTCTTTATCTGATAGACTTCATGCTTGGCGTTCGCGCGCAAGAGCCCCTTGCGGTTAAGGTAGGTGTAAGGCGAGTATGGCGGCGCATACTGGAGGTCGCAGATCGAATAGACGCTGCTGCGGCATCCGTGGCCGAGGTCGCCGAGCATGCGGCGCATGTCCCACTTCGCCTGGCTGTTCTCGCTCCACGGCCAGAGGCCGAGGGCGAACCTGTCGCTCCATTCGGAGATGCAGCCGTTCTCGCCCTGGCGCATCTTCGCCTTCGGCGCGTACTTCGCGCAGATCTCGATGAGCTTCTTGACGCGGACGTATGATGAATCGGGATTGGCGGCGTAGCCGTGGTAGATGTATGTGTCGAAGAGATCCGCCCCGCCGAGCTTGGCGATCTCGGAGATGCAGGCCTCGAAGACCTCCGGCTTGTTGCTCGCGAGCGAAAGCCCGTGCAGGCGGCAGTCGGGCATAATGCGCTTCAGGATGCGGGCCGTGCGCACGTTGAGGTCGGCGATCACCGCCGGGGAGTTCAGGCCGCCGTTGTCCGGCTCGTTCCACATCGCGTAGTCGCGTATGCGGCCCTTGTAGTGCCGGCCCATCTTCTCGATCCAGTTGTCCCAGTGGGCGAGGCCCTCGGGCGTGTTGGGCGTTCCGTTCGCGAGGCCCGCGCCGCCAGCCCCCTTGTAGATCGGGTTGCCGTAGCTTATGTCGAGGAGGACGTTGATTCCGTGCTCGTTCGCCCAGTCAACGCAGTGGTCGAGCCATGCAAAGTCGAACTTCCCGGGCTCCTTCTCGCATTTCGCCCATCCGGCGAAGAGGCGTATCTCCTTTATGCCGAGCGGCACGATGTAGTCCTTGTACTGGTCGAAGTCCGTGAAGTCCCGGTCGAGGCATTCGCAGCCGAGCGTCCAGTTGGAGCCCTTTATCTCGTCCGCGCTGCGCGGGCGCAAAGTGCCGATGCGGTCCATGTCAACGCTGAGCGGACTCGGGTTGCGGTCCGCCGCAGCGTCGATCGCGGCAGCCTGCGCACACAGGCACGCACCTGCCGCAAACATGGAACAGAACGCCTTTTTCATCCTGTGCATCTTTGCAAATTCCTCCGCACTGCTACATCAAACCCGTGAAGTACTCGCGCGACTCGTCGATCCACTGGGGATTGGCCGGAAACGCGTTCGCGAGCTCAAGGCCCAGACACCCGTCGTAGCCGGAATCCCTGAGCGCGCCAAAGATGCCGTCGTAGTCGAACGCCCTTCCGGCGGGATTGACGCCTGACGAACCGTTGCCCATGTCGGAAATGCAGCGGACGTGTCCGTCGAATATCCTGGACGCGTACTTGAACGCAATCTCGCGGCAGTCAAGACCGTCGGCGTATGTATAGGCCCAATCGACGCAGAAGCCGATGCGCGGGGACAGGTCGTGGATGAGCGCATACGTATCGGGGACGGCGGGATAGAGCTTTGGATTGCCCGTCTTCGGATTGCGCCCATGGTTGTGTATCGCGTACTTCATCTTGTACTCGTCGGCAAGCGCGGAACACACCTCACACATCGTGCGGTCACTGCGCGGCTCCTTGCCCTCCCTGACGCCTGGAACGCCGACCACGAGAGGCACCCCGAGAGCGGCCGCATAGTCAAACATGCGCTTCGCCTCGTCCGCGCTGTACATGTATATCGGCCCGACTCCATACGGCGTCACGCCATGGTCCGCGCACTTGCGGCGGAATTCGGCGATCTGCGCCGGTGTCGCCTCGAACGGCAGATGTCTGTTCTTTACGCAGAGATGCTTGAATCCGTGCGCTTCGCAAAACGCAAGGGCGTCGTCGGTTGTGAACTTGTTCAGAGCGTAGCCCACCATCGCAAGCTTGAACCTGCTCTTGCGGCATCCGCAAAGCGACGCGCATCCGCCGAACGCCGGCAGCGCCGCCCCTGCGGCGATGCTCTTCATGAATTCAAGTCTTGTCATCTTCTCTCTCTATTTCAAGTTTCGCGTGTTTGCGCTAATTATACCATAATTCGCAGAAGCTGACTTTTCTACATCCACGAATTTCACGCCGAGCGGCTCTACTGCATGCGGCTTTCCGGCGACCTTCACCTCCACCGGCGCCGCCTCGTCATAGTTGAAGACCGCCACGACCTCGGATCCGTCCGGCCGCACGGTCGATGCGAAGGCCGTGCGGTCGGCCGGGCCTTCGACGGACGTTCTGCCGTCAACCCAGCCCCACGGCAGGTCCTCGTAGCTCGCAATGATGTCCTGCGCGTGCATCATTGCGAGCAGCACCTCGCCGTCGAAGCAGTTGCCCGAATAGAACGCACACCCCGGACAGCCGTTCACAAACGCCGCGAGCGCGAACTCGCGGATCTGGCGCGGGTTCAGCACCTCCCCCGGGCGTACCCACGAGGCGTAGCCCGACAACCCGGCCATCGGATAATACGGCTTTTTCAGGTTTCGTACATTGTTCTTCATCGCCTTGAACGCCGGCAGCCCAATTCGGTGGTAGTAGCTGCAAAGATGCCCGTCGAGCCAGCGCTCGTTCATCTGCGTGTCCTTGGCGCATCCGCGTATGAATTTCATGCGGGCCGACGGGTCGCCGTATTCGAGAATGTAGTCGTAGTCCAGGATCTTCAGCGACGGGTTGAAGCGGTGCACCGCGTTTTCGACGATTTCCACCGTCTTCGCGCTGTGGCGGACGCGGAACTCCGCCCACGCATCCTTCATCGCGGACGCCTCCTCCACCGTTGGAACGCGGTCGAGCTTCGCAAACGCGGCGAACGCCTTCAGGCATTCGTCGCAGTAGCAGTACGTGTACGACTGCCACGGCTCCATGTCCAAGGTCACCCAGTCTCCGTCTTTGACGCCGCTCTTCTCGAGAACGGGGCGTATCGCGTTCTCTTCGAGATGCCTGCGGAACTCGGCGTTCGACGTGAAGAACTGGGGGCATATCTTGTTGGCGCGGCGCCCCTCCCTGTCGCTCGTGACGGAGAGGCGTCCGCCCATCCTGACCAGCCCCTTCGCCGAAATCCCGGCCTTGCCAGGCGACCACAGGTCCCCGAACCGCGCCGAGAACACGTATGGGACAGGCCTCTTTTCAAGAAGGCCGCGCAGCTCTGCGGTGCGGCCGCCGAGGCGGTACATCCTCAACCCGGCCGCCTCGTACGCGTCGAGCGCCGCTGCGAGCGCGTTTTCGTCGGTGAAAAGACGGTCGGCGCAGTTCCACCCCATCGCGATGAAGCGCTTCGCCTTCCGGAACCCCCGCGGGAGCGGAAGAAAAGACATCTCGACCGTGCGCTCTGCGGCAATGCGCCCGCCGTCCGCTATGCGGCACACGATCTCGAACGTCTTCGCCGTCTTTTCGCCGCCTGCCTTCGGCCCGACGACGAGCGCGATTCCGCCGCACTTGTCGGTGTCGAACCTGGCCGTCATCTTTTCGAGATACCTCATCTTCTCGAATCTGATGTGCGCAACTCTGGCACCGTTGGTCGTGAACCGCGTCTCCGACACGGGCGTCTCTCGTCCGTATGCGGCGGGGAACGGACAGAACGCGTCCTTGATTTCAAGTTCGCACGGAAGGTCGATTTCGAACGAAGGAGACTTGATCGCCTTCTTTTCGCCCTTCAGAAGAACCGTCATCGGGAGCGGCGCATCGGAGAAGCTCGTCATGCGCGTCTTTTCGCCGTTCCAGTCCCTGTTCCATTCCGCAGGAAGCACCTTCATGTCGAAGGGAACATCGTTCTTGTCCACCCCCTGGGCGCTCGCGATCTCGATGCGGGCGAACGACACGGGGGCCTCCGCGAGCGAGAGAAGGTGCACTTCCGCGCGCACCGCCTTGCGCGGCGACGTGAACTTCCACGTCAGGCGAGTCCATTCCGGGAACGAGCGGGAAATTCCGTTCTGGACGCCGAGCGACTTGCCGTGCGCGTCGAAGAACTCCATCGCAGCAGCCGCGCGGCCGTTCTCTCCGCATTTCACGCAGGCGGAGACGGTCCAGTCGACCACCCCCGCAAGCCTGGTCTCGACGCGCTTCGCGACGCCGAACTTCGGCATTCCGCTTTCCCACGCGATGTCGATGGAAGGCTCCGTGCCGCGGAAGCCTGTTTCGGACGCGGTCACGCGCCCCGCCGCTTCAAGTCCGCTGTAGAACTTGGGCGTCCACCCTCCGGGCAGGGCGTCACCATATGCCGCAACGCACAGCAGACCGGCCGCAAACGCGGAACAGAAAGCTTTTCTCATAGTCGGTCATCTATACATGATCACAAATCCGCTCGGCTCAAGGTCGCAGACGAACGTGACGGACACGACGTTGTCCTTTCCATCCAGATTCTCGACTTTTGAAACCTTCGCGCTCATGCCGTGAACCTGTGCAACGGCGAAGTCTCCAACATCTAGCGACGCCGCGGCGGCCGGGCTGACCGTGCAGATGCCGAAGCGATACGTGGACCTCTTGTCGAAACCGTCCGGCAAGGCGAACGAAACCGGGAGCGGAGTTCCGCCCTCGACCGTGATCGGCACGTCCCACTTGACGTCGTAGAGCCCATAGGTTCTGAGGTCTCCCGTCGCAGAAGCGTCGAGAACGAGCCTGCTTCCCGTGGCAAACGTGATGGCGAGGCCGTCGCAACCCGTTGCATCCGCAGGAGTGAGTGCACCCGCCGCGATTTTGAGGGCGTTCGTTCCGGCAACAGGCGTATCGAGCGCATCCGCCGTGAACTTCGACGTGCCGCCGAGCTTCAGCGTGCCGTCGCCCTCCTTGCGCAACTCGCCTGAATATGTGACCTGCATGTTCGTGAGGGTCAGCGTCTCGCCTGACGCCACGTTGATTCGGCCGACGCCGTCCACGCTCCATCCACGCGTAGGCTCGTCGAACACAAGCGACCCGGTCGTCTTCAGTAGCGAATGGTCGGCGAGAACAAGCGCATCCCGGACGAATCCGGAACGCGCCCCGCCGAGGTTGCGCGGATCGGACACCGTCAGCGTCACGCAGTACCTGTCCGGATCGGCATTGAACGTGGCGGCATTGCTCCCGGAGAATTCGCCGTGGCGGAGGCGCAGGCGCCCTGTGAAGTTCGTGTTCAACCCCGTAAGCTTGTAGAGCGCGATCGGGCTCGAGGATGAAAGATATGTCGAAAGGTCCAACGTTCCGTCGCCTTCGATCTCGGACGCGATGGTGAGAGTCCTGCTGTTCCATCCGTCAATGCGGAACGAACGCTCCGGCACCGCCGCTTCGCTTGTCGTCACGAACGCGATTACATCGACGGGTGGCGTTGCAGTCCCGGTTGCATACGCCAAGGCCTTGT
>JBGUVV010000412.1:0-2862 GCA_045220525.1 Kiritimatiellia bacterium | reverse complement strand
AGCCGGACGGAAGCTACGACGAAAATCGCCATATCCGACTTCAGTCCCCGCAGGCGGTCGACTGCTGCTGCGGACGTTTCGACGGCTCGGGACGCCCCGCGCTCGTTTTCGCCATGCCGAAGTACGGCGTCGTGCGCGTCTACTCTCAGAGCGAACTTGGCTTCGAGTGGGCTAAGTTCGTTGACCTCAAGACGGAAGCCGAGCTTGTGGCCGCAGGAGACTTCGACGGCGACGGTTTCGACGACCTCGCATGTCGAATGGAGGCCTCTACCGCGACGACGATATTCTGGGGCGGTGCGAATGGCCTTGACGTCGAATGTAGGACGGACGTGCCGGAGGTGCCGGCGTCCGAGGCAATGGCCGATGAAACCGAGAAGGGGTTCGCTGCAGAGCTTGAGGACAAGATGCCCGCGCCGCGCCTGCTTGAGGCTGTCAATTGGGACGGGCGGACGTGCTTTACGCTTTCGACCGGAAGAAAGTTCATCTTCTTCACGGCGGACAAGTCTCGGAACGTCTCGCGGGCGATGGAACTTCCTGCGAAGATGGGCCTGTCGGCGACGACGGGCGACTTCAACTCCGACGGGTTTGTCGACATTGCCGTCGCCGCAAAGCGAGGCAGTTTTATATGGCTCAACTCGGCGGACGGATTCAAGGAGGGGAACAGGATCGCGGTGCAGGCGGACTCCGCCTGTTCGGTGGATGCAATGGGCTGCATGCTGCTTTTCGGGCAGTGCGCCTCGGATGTCATGTTCCATGAGCGAGATGCAACGTACACGAGCGATTCCCTTCTCTTCTCGTTTGAGGGCGGCAAGTTCAATCCTGAGCCGAAGCGTTTCGAGGGCGAGGACACTCGCCGCGCAAGGCTGTTCAGGAACGCGCTCGGCGAGCCGTGCGTCGCGCTCGTCAACCACTTCTCGCGCCGCGCCAACGGCTACGACAAGTCGTACGTCTACTGGGGGCGCAGCACAGGCTACGACGCGAACGACATGACGCCGGTGCCCAGCTGGTGCGCGGTCGATTCCGTTTCCGCCGACCTTGACGACGACGGCTGGGTGGAGCTGGTCGTCTGCAACAACTCCGAGAACTCGCTGCAGTTCGACCCGGGGCACAACGTTCACCACTTCGGCCCCAACGGGTTCGACCCGTCGAAGTCGTACACGCTCAAGACGGACATCGGCTGGGGCGCGATGGTTGCGGACTTCAATCGCGATGGCTACCTTGACGTGTTCACAGTCTGCGACCACTGGAACGGGCTCGCGATGTTCGAGGGCGGGCCGGACGGGCTCAAGCGCACGAAGGACTGCATCCTTTTCCCTCCGGCCGACGAGGACTTGAAGCCCGGCGCGAAGCGCCTCAAGCGCATGGAGGGCGGTCGCCTGCGCTGGGTTGTCGCGGTAGACGTCAACGGAGACGGGTGGCTTGACGTGGCCGTTCCAATAATCAAGGACCGCTCGTGCGTGCTCTTCGGCGGGCCGGACGGATTCGATGCTTCGCGCAAGCAGGAGATAGCCGCATACATGGCCTCCGGCGTGCGTACTGCCGACCTCGACAAGAACGGCTACCCCGACCTCCTCTTCGGAGGGCATACGATCTGGGCGTCCGGCAAGAAGCCCGACAACCGCCCGCACGGCTCGTTCGTCAACGTTTACTGGAACGGGCCTGACGGCATCTCCGAAAGCCGCAAGTGCATCCTGCGCGCTGATGCGGCGAGCAACATGTGCGTAGGTGACTTCAACGGCGACGGCTGGCTCGACATCTTTTCCGGCAGCTACCAGAGCGAGGTGGACCGCGACGTCAACTCGTTCATATACTGGAACAGGAACGGGCGTTTCGGCGGCATGGACCGACAGGATCTCGTCACGCACTCCGTCTCGGGCTGCATTGCTACGGACTTCAACGAGGACGGACGCGTCGACCTTGCCGTTGCGAACCACAAGGTCTTCGGCGACCACACTGGATATTCGGAGGTGTGGTGGAATGGCGAAGAAGGTTTCCTGCCAAGCCGCACGACGAAACTCCCGACCTGCGGGCCGCACGGCATGAGCGCGATAGAGCCTGGCAACCTGCTTACGCGCGGACCGGAGGAATACTACTATTCGGAACCACGCCGCGCCGAGCGCGACATGACTGTGAAGGGCGTGGAGATAGTTGCGGATTGTCCGCCGAAGACGTGGGTGAAGCTGCTTGTGCGCTCGGCGCCGACGGCGGAGGGGCTGGAAAAGGCGGAATGGCGCGAGCCTGCGGGCGTAAAGGTTGCCAAGGGCGGCTTTTTGCAGTATCGCCTTGAACTCGGCGCGACGCTTTCGCTTTCGACTCCGCGCGTAAGCAAGGTGGAGATACAGTTCGGGGAGTGAACATGAAACGGAAAAGTCAGATAGTGCGAAGAGCCGTTGGCGCGTTGGCCGCGGCTGTGCTGGTTGGCTGCGTGGATTCGCAAGAAGGCGAACGCGCGGTGACGCGGGGGTGCAATCCCGCTTTCTCGCCTGATGGCAGGCAAATTGCGTTCCAGCGATACGAGGACGGTTTGTTCAAGATTGGAGTCGTCGGCGTCGATGGCGGTGCCGAGCTTTGGGTCGAGAACGGTCCGGGCAACGCGGCGTATCCCGAGTGGACACCTTCGGGCGGCCTCGTGTACATGGCTGGCCACGACACGGAGACGGCCTACGAGGCGTGGCGCGGCAATTCAAAGAACGGCTACGGGCTGTGGCTGTGGGAGAACGGCCGCAGACGCAGGCTGACGTCTGGCCGCTGCCGCGACTACACGCCGTCCGTTTCGCCCGACGGACGGAAGGTCTATTTCGTCACCACCCGCGGCGTTACGTCCGAAAGCGCCGTGTACAGCAAGGCGGCTTCGTCCCGCAT
>JBGUVV010000411.1:0-2162 GCA_045220525.1 Kiritimatiellia bacterium | reverse complement strand
ACAACTCAAATGAAAATGTTCGAACTGCTGCCGAGGCCCCTCGGGCCCATCTTCAGAAAATTGACTCACCTGACTTGCAATTTACCCAACCAACAAGAATATCCATCCAATCAAACACGAACACGATTGTCTGCAAATAGCAGTACAACGGGACAGATTATTTCCGGCAGAACACCCCATCGGCGAACTCCAGCATCCATGTCCAGTCGCAGGCGTTGATGCCGTGGCTTTGGCTACGGCGAACGTAGCCAAGGTGCTTGCCAACCGCAGAGGTGTCATAGTCGTTCGGAAACGCAACATCAGGCATCGCGCTCTTGCCCAACAGTTTCCATACTGGGCTTGCCGCCTGAACAGAAAGAAACTCGCCCTCCGTGTCAAACCAGGGCTTGTCGAAGCCCTCGACGAGCAGGGCACGCGGTGCAACACAGGCGACGAGGAGGTGCTGGTCGAAAGGCATGGTCTTCCACGGCGCCTCGGCGTACTTCGCGTAGGCGCGGCAGTACCAATGGGTGAAAGAGCGGTTCTCGGTGGAGATGTTCTCGCCGTAGTCGCGCTTCGCAAGCGGCACGCCACCGCCGCCAGTCTGGTTCGGCACGCACACCGCGAAACGTTCATCGCGCGCCGCCGCCAAGAGGGCGGACTTGCCGAGGCGTGAACAACCCGTCACGACACTCTTCTTCGCATCGATCTCGTGAATGCGCTCCGCAAGGTCAAGACCGCGCGAAAGCGCCCAGCTCCATGCGCCGATGGCGGTGATGTTGTCAGCACGGGATTCATCGCGCTTCCCCCATAGCTCGAACACGCCAGTATAGGCAAACGGGTTCTGCTGGAACTTCGGATCCTGTTCTTTGATGCTTGGGTCGGGCGAGACCTCGCAATAACAGGCGCTCATCACCGCATAGCCGCGGGCCAAAATCATGCCAAGGGGAAATATGGTGGCATTGTTCTGATCCTGCTGCAATCCGCGAGTCCTCGCGCTGACCACGTGATTTGTCACATGGTACTGGCCGTTGTTGCGCGACCATCCCCGCTGCACCGGGATGTCCTCATCGAACACAAGCTCGTGGTTCCCGCGATAGTTGAGGAACGAAATCACCGGCACCGGTTTCGGGGCGAACGCAGGGATCCACACGATCCAGTTGAGGCAGGGACCGCTCCTGTCCGCCTTGAACCACATCTTGTACCGGCGACGGATGGCTTGGCCGTCTACGGTCTTCTTCTCGTCCTGAAGTTCTACGGCCAAGGTCTCGGGTTTCGGCGGCTCCGCACCATACATCTCCTTCGCGAAGATACCGAGGATCTCCTTGCGGCGCTCCGCCCAATCGGCGGCGTCCTTCACCTTCCGTCCGTCCACAAACGTCAGTGGATCCTCAAGCGTGTAGGGCGGAATTCTGGACTTGTCATAGTTCGCCTCGTGGACAAACACGTCACGATCCTGCGAAAATGCGGTTTCGGCGAAAGCACCCGCCGTGCATGCCGCAGCCAAAAAGAGTATAACGAGTTTATTCATGGATGTTGTGCCAGACGCCGCAAATTATACCAAATCACCGCGCATGGTTTCAAGCGCGGAGACTTTACCGCGAATCAAGACGTCTCCAGACCAGTCATTATGATAATTCGTCGAACGCAAACTCGCTTTCACTTTACAAAAGATTACTTCGAAAGAAAAACGGAGGGCGGCCAGTTGGTCGCCCTCCGTTTTTCTTTCGTAACGCCTTATTAGGCGAACTTGTACACGTCGAGCTTCTTGTACTTCGTGTGCAGAAGGTGGTGGGCCTTCTCGCCGCCTTGTGCGCCGGTCTTGCCGCCCAAGTAGTCGGCGTAGAGGGCCGTGACCTCGGGGTTGAGGTGCGACATGCGCAGCGTGCACTTCTCGTCGTCGGTGTAGAGGCCCGCCGTGCGCTGGGCGCGAACCGCGTCCGTCGCGAGGCAGGGCTGTCCGCCGCCGCCGATGCAGCCGCCGCGGCACGCCATGACCTCGATGAAGTCGAAGCGAGGCTTGACGCCGTTCTTGCGGTCTTCGCGGATCATGTCGAGCACCTTCTCGACGTTGCCCATCTGGTGGGCGACGGCGATGTTGACCTTCGTGCCCTTGATGTCGATGGTGGCCGTCTTCACGCCCTCCATGCCGCGCGTCTCCTTGAAGTCGATGCTCGGAGGCT
>JBGUVV010000410.1:0-5278 GCA_045220525.1 Kiritimatiellia bacterium | reverse complement strand
TCCGCGCCTCTGCGCCTCTGCGCGAGATAAAAAACCGGCCCGGCAGACGCGCCAAGAGAATCCTGTCCCTTGATTTGGAATCTTTGCGGGAACCTCCTGGCAATTGACACGCTTCAAGGCGTTTGATACAATCGTGGAAATGAACAAGATAATCGCATACTCGTTTCCGAGGGCGGGGTTCCTCGGGAACCCCTCCGACGGATATTTCGGCAAGACCATAAGCTTCGCCTTCAGCGACTTCGCCGTTGAGATGACGCTTTCCGAAAGCGCACGGATGAAGTTTGTGCCGGGCGTAGTCGACGACGCGACGTTCGCCTCGCCGGAGGATCTCGTGAGGGACTTAAGGCTCTACGGCTACTATGGCGGCATACGCCTCCTCAAGGCGGTTTCTAAGCGGTTCTTCGAATATTGCATGGACCATGGCGTCGTCATCCCGAGGCGGAACTTCACGGTGTCCTACAAGATCAACATCCCGAGGCTAGTGGGGCTTTCGGGGTCGTCGGCGATCTGCTCCGCGATGCTCAAGGCCCTGATGGCGTTCTACGAAATCGACATACCGCTTGACATCCGCCCTACGCTCTGCCTTGAGGCCGAGAGGGAGCTTGGCATAAACTGCGGCTTCCAGGACCGCGTGATACAGATATACAACGGTCTCGTCTTCATGGACTTCGACCGCGCGTTCGTGGAGGCGCACGACCACGGGCGGTACGAGCGGCTCGACGTGTCGCTCCTGCCGAACGTCTTCATCGCATACGACGCGAACAGGGCTGGCGAGAGCGGCAAGGCCCACGCCGCGGTAAAGAGCCGCTTCGAGCAGAAGAGCGCAGACGTCATATCGGCGATGAGCGAGTTCGCCGACATAGCGCAGCGCGGCAGGGACGCTCTGCTCGCCGGAAAGAAGGGCGAGATACCCCCGCTCGTCAACGCAAACTTCGACCTCAGGCGCAGGATATTCAACATCGCCGGGGAGGACCTGCGCATGGTCATGACGGCGAGAAGCGCGGGCGCGAGCGCGAAGTTCGCAGGGTCCGGCGGGGCGATAGTCGGAACCTACGAGGACGACGAGCACTTCCGCGTCATATCCTCCGCGCTTTCGACCATCGGCTGCACGACGATAAAGCCTGCGATTGCTACGGACGACAAGACTCTCGGGAAGACGGCCGGAGGATGGAGGACTGCATGATGACGGCCGTTATTCCTGCGGCAGGGAAGGGGACTCGCTTCCTGCCCGTGACCAAGGCCGTTCCGAAGGAGATGCTTCCCATCGGAGCCAAGCCCGCAATCGAGCTCATAATAGACGAGGCGCGCTCGGCTGGTGCAGACGAGATAGTCCTCGTGATTTCCCCGGAGAAGGAGATGGTGAGGCGCTATTTCTCGGATGCGCCCGACGTCCGCTTCGCCTACCAGACCGAGCAGAAGGGCCTTGGTCATGCCGTTTTGCAGGCGCTTCCCGCGATGTCGGAGAAGTCTCGCGGCGGAAACGTCCTGGTGCTCCTTGGCGACGCCCTTGTCTTCGGGTGCAACGCCTCACGCGAGATGGTGGATGTCTCTTCGCGCAATGGCGGAGCTGCCGTGATAGGATGCGAGCGCGTGCCGGTCGAGAGGATATCCCGCTACGGAATATTGAAGATATCCGATGGCGGCCTTGTGGAGGATCTTGTCGAAAAGCCGTCTCCAGAGGAGGCGCCGAGCGACATCGCCATCGCTGGAAGGTATCTCCTGCCGAGTTCCATTTTCGACGTCTTGGCCAGCCAGACGCCAGGGAAGGGCGGCGAAATACAGTTGACCGATGCAATCCGCAGGCTTCTCCCCGAGACGGCGATAGTTCCATATGTCTATCCCGGCAAGCGCCAGGACATCGGCAACCCCGACGGCTACTACGCGGCGTTGACGGCATGGCGCGGGATCGGAGGCGCAAATGCTTGAGACGATAGCGTCGCACCTTGATTCTATTGCCGCGCTCGCCCCTACATGGGGGCTTCTGCTCGTCTTCGTGTTCATGGCAGTGGAGTCGTCGTTCGTCCCGTTCCCGAGCGAAGTCGTGATGATCCCCGCGGGGTTCCTCGCCGCGCGCGGCGAACTTGGACTTGGCGGCCCCGTGTCAGCCGCAGTCCTCGCCACGGCGTCCGGCGTTCTCGGTTCGCTCGCTGGGGCGTATGTGAACTACTTTCTCGCGCTCTTGGTCGGGAAGCCTTTCCTTCTCAAATACGGGAAATGGTTTTTCCTGAAGCCTGCCGCCCTTGAACGCGCCTGCGAGGTCTTCAACCGCTACGGCTCTGCCACTACTTTCGTCTGTCGCATGATCCCCGCGATCAGGCAGCTCATTTCCATTCCAGCCGGGATTTCGAAGATGCCGCTTTCGTCGTTCTCGCTTTTCACGGCCCTCGGCGCTACGGTGTGGACTTCCGTCCTCGTGTCGGTGGGCTATGCGCTCGGGCGCTCTGCTGAGGGAATGACGTATCTTGAGCTTTGCACGAAGGGGAAGGAGATGTCCACCGCGCACCTGCCTGTCGTCGTCGGAGCGGCCGTGGTCGCGGCGGCTTTTTACGTCCTTGTTTCCAAGCTCGTGATGCGCTCGGGGCGCGGCGGAGCCGGAGAGGCGGCTGGCCGTGCTTGATTTCAAGGGAGTCTCTGTTCACTACGGGCACCAGGACGTCCTCTCTGACGTTTCGTTTCGCGTCAACAAGGGCGACAGGGTGGGGGTCGTGGGCCCCAATGGCTCCGGCAAGTCAACGCTTTTCAGGATAATCCTCGGCGAGATGACGCCCGACAAGGGCGAGCTTACGATCGAGTCCTCTCCGCGCATCGGCTTTACGCGGCAGAATCCAGAGCCGCTTTCGCCGGATGAAACGCTTCTCGAATATTCGTTGCGCGGGATCCCCGGCCTTTCGGAAATGGAAAGGCGCATCGCCGAGCTGGAGAACGCCCTTGGCGACGGGAACGAGGCCGTCCTCAGGGAGCTTGGCGAACTGCAGACCAAGTTCGAGCACCTCGGGGGCTACGATATCGAGACGAGGGTAAAAGTCGCCCTTGGAGGCCTCGGCTTCCCGGCTGACTCGTTCACGAAGCCGTTCGCGTCGTTTTCCGGCGGCTGGCGCATGCGCGCCGAGCTTTCGAGGGTGCTTGCATCGAGGCCCGACCTCCTCCTCCTCGACGAGCCGTCGAACTACCTCGATCTCCCTGCGGTGGAGTGGCTGCAGAAGTTCCTCAAGGCCTACGACGGAACTCTCATGCTCGTCTCGCACGATAGGTTCCTATTGAGGACCCTCACCGACATAATCGTTGAAGTTGACGCGGGTACGGCCGTCCGGTACGAAGGCAACCTCGAATACTACCTTCGCGAGAGGGAGGTCCGCTACGAGCACTTAAAGGCGGCGAAGGAGAACCAGGACCGCCACCGCGAGCAGCTTGTGCGCTTCGTGGAGCGCTTCAAGGCCCAGGCCACGAAGGCGGCGCAGGCCCAGAGCCGCCAGAAGCTCATCGATAAGATCGACGAGGATCGGATCGTGCTGCCCAAGCGCCACATGAACTCCGGAAGGCTGAGGCTCGCGGAGCCGCCCCCGTCGGGCGTCGAGATGTTCCGCTGCGAGAACATGGGCTTTAGCTACGAGGCCGACGCAGACCCCTCCGCGGCGAATCCGCGCTTCGTCTTCCGCAACCTCGACTTTAACGTTACCCGTGGCGACAAGGTGGCGCTCGTCGGCTACAATGGTCTTGGAAAGACGACCCTCATGCGTATAATGGCCGGCACCCGCACTCCGACAGAGGGCAAGGCGATACTCGGGCACAACGTGGCCCCAGGCTACCTTTCGCAGGAGTTTGCCGAGACGATTCCCCCTGACTTGAGCGTCTATCGCAACGCGAAGAACGCGTGGGACGCCCACGGCGGCGGCCCCGAGAAGGTGTTTCGCAACCAGCTCGGCGCGTTTGGCTTCGACGAGAACGACGTGGAGAAGCCGGCCGGCGTCCTCTCTGGCGGCGAGAAGATTCGCCTTGCGTTCCTTAGGCTTTTCCTGACCGCTCCAAACCTCCTCCTACTCGACGAGCCGACGACCCACCTCGACCTTGACGGCAGGCGTCTCCTCCAGGAGGCCCTGAGGAAATATTCCGGCACCATCGTCCTCGTCTCGCACGACATAGACTTCGTAAGGGCGGTCGCGACTTCCGTGATAGAGATAACGCGCGAGGGCATCACGCGCTTCCCGGGGGGCTACGACTACTACCGCGAGAAGAAGGCGGAGATGGAGGCAGGGCGGCGCACTGTCGCCGTAGAGGAAAAAACCGCCGCAGAGCCGCAGGACGCTCCAGACCGCAAGCTCTCGTCCAAGGAGCTGCGTCGCATCAGGGCCGCGGAGAGGGCGAAGATCGCGCCGAAGGTGAACGAGCTCAAGATGAGGGTTGAGACTGCGGAGCGGAAGATAGACGAGCTTCAGAAGGCACTTGACGAGGCGTCGGCCGAGCTTTTCAACCCGACTCCTACGACGGACTTCGCGGAGGCGAACCGCAAGGTGCGCACCTTGCAGTTTGAAATCGACAGATACACCTCCGAATGGGAGGAGGCCGCGACGGAGCTTGAAAGCCTCCAGTCCGGCCAGTCGTGAAGGTGCGCTAAAAAAAGAGGCGACGCATACTCGGCTCGAAACTGAGCGGTATGCGTCGCGTCGGTTACGCCGCTATGGGAGATTACTTGCGGCCGCCTCCGAACAACTTAGTGGAGAAGTTGAAGAACGGGAAGAACGGCAGGAAGCCCTTGGGGTTGAAGTTGAGGAGCCCGAGCTGCAGGGCCGAGCCCTCGCGCGCGATGTTGACAACGCTGCACTGGCATCCGTTCTGGAGGACGCCGACGTTCGTGTAGCCGAAGGAGACGGCCGCGCCGTTCTGGACGCGCGCACAGCGGCTCCACAAAAGGCTGACCTGGGCTCCGGTTATCTCCTTGCACTCGTCGGCAATGCCGAGCTGGCATCCCTTGATGGTGTCGTTTGCCTGAGGGCCGTTGACCCACCAGCACCACTTGAACTCCGCATTTGCGGATACGGCCATTGACAGCGCGGCAATCGCGATTAGCAGTTTCTTCATGTTGCTATGATTCCTTGTTTTTGTCTTTATAGTCTTGTTGCGGATTGCAACCTTGATATTGTAGCATAATTTTCGCGTCTATGCACGTCACATTGTGTCCTTGACGAACGCGGGCGGGTAAATTGCAAGTCAGGTGAGTCAATTTTCTGAAGATGGGCCCGAGGGGCCTCGGCAGCAGTTCGAACATTTTCATTTGAGTTGT
>JBGUVV010000409.1:0-9420 GCA_045220525.1 Kiritimatiellia bacterium | reverse complement strand
ACAACTCAAATGAAAATGTTCGAACTGCTGCCGAGGCCCCTCGGGCCCATCTTCAGAAAATTGACTCACCTGACTTGCAATTTACCGAATTTGAGTCAATTCTTTATCTGCATCCTGACAATGCGCGTGGCAGAGGCGGTATATCGCCGCGACATCGCCCTCGACGAGCGGCTTGAACGAACCAAGGGTGTTGCCTTGCAGGTTCAGCGTCTTGACGAGAAGCGGAATGTCCTCTGCCTTCGCGCCGAGCTCGGCGAAGGTGAGCGGCATGCCGAGCGACTTGAGCCAGGCGCGAAACGCCGCAATGCCGCCCAAGGCGGCCTTTTCGTCGCTTTCGCCGTGGCCAACGCCGAAGACGTTCCGCGCGAAGCGGGCGAACCGCGCATTGTCCGCGTCATGGACGTATGTCATCCAGGCCGGCATGACGACGGCGAGCCCCGCTCCGTGTGCGCAGTCGTAGAGGGCGGAAAGCTCGTGCTCTATGCCGTGGCTCGCCCAGTCCTGGGCGCGTCCTGCGCCGCAGATGTCGTTGTGCGCGAGGGTTCCGGCCCACATGATGTTCGCCCTTGCCTGGTAGTCGGAAGGGCTTGCCATCACTTTCACGCCCTCTTCGACGACGGTTCGCATCAAGGCCTCGCATAGGTTGTCCGAGAGCGTGACGTCCCTCGTCGGCGAGAAATACCTTTCGCAGAGGTGCGCAAACATGTCCGTGATTCCGCATGCCGTCTGGTAGGCCGGAAGGCTCATGGTGAGTTCGGGGTTCATCACCGCGAACTTCGGCCGCAAGATGTCGCCGCCCGCCGCGCGCTTCAAGTTCTCCGGCTCGAGGTTCACGACGCTGTTCGTCGAGCCCTCGCTTCCGGCCGCGGCAATCGTCAGCACCACGCCGACGGGAAGGGCGGCGGGGATGACTGGCTTCACCTTGACTTCACGCCCGACGTAGTACTTGCGCCACTCGCCGCCGTTCGCCGCGCCGATGGCAATGGCCTTCGAGGAATCTATCACGCTGCCGCCGCCGACCGCGAGCAGGAAGTCCACGCCCTCGGCCATAGCCAGCCTAACGCCTTCCTCGACGAGCGAGCTGCGCGGATTCGGCTTTACCCCGCCAAGCTCCACGAAATCGACTCCGGCATCCTTGAGCGACGCCTTGACGCGATCCAGCAGTCCGCTTCTCACGGCGCTGCCGCCGCCGAAATGAAGCAGTGCCTTGTGTCCGCCGAAGCGGCGCACAAGCTCGCCTGTGCGCGATTCCTTGCCCTTGCCAAACGCGATATACGTCGGCGACCAATAGTCGAAGTCTATCATGATTGCGATCCTTTGCTAAGGATTTCCATTATACCGTCTTCAGCACGTCGGCGACGGGCTTGCGGGGGTTTTTGAAGTAAGGCTGTGCGGACTTGCCGACGGCGATGACTGACATCAGCACCTCTTTTGCGGGGATGCCAAGGATAGCCTTCATCTTCGCCGCGTCGCGGATGCCCATGATGAGGGTGTCCCAGCCGTGGTTCTTAGCCGCGAGGACGAAATAGGAAGAGGCGAGCCCGCAGTCGTATGCGCCCCACATCTCGCCGAGCTCATCGGCGGGAGTATCGCCCATGTATCCGCTTTCGCCGGGGACAAAGGTCGCTGCGACCAGCGCGGCGGCGTTTGCCGAGCTTGCCGCGTTGAACTCTGGAAGCGCGCCGCTCCATATCTTCGCCTTGGCGTCGTCGCCGATTGCCGCGTAGTATCGCGTCGTCTCGGTGTTCTTCCAGCTCGGGGCGTTGAGCGCCTCTTCGACGATCTTGGCCATTTCGTCCTTGGAGATTTCCGCCTTGGCATACTTGCGCACGCTGCGGCGGGCCTCGATTAGTTCGCTGAACTTCATGTCCATGGTTGGCTCCTTGTGGTTTCCTTTGCCAGAGCATCCGACGGCGCAAACCGCTGCCGTGCATGACGCTTCCTTCACAAATGTTCGACGCGTGAGCATTGGCTTTTCCCCCTTGCAGCAACAACGGGTAATTTACCAAACCGCGCCATGAAAGTCAATGCGATACAAGGGAGGAGGGTGTGGCTTAAAACATCTCCGCCCCTGCACTCCTGTCACTCCTGTCCTTTGTGGCTTAAATCATCCACCCATCAATCTTCCAGCCTCCATCCAATGTCGTCGTGGTAGATCATGGGTCGCCAATTTTTCGTCTATTTGCAAACATGTTTGGGTTGCGCCATCTTTACGGGGCGAATCAGGTTGTAGGCCATCATCACGGCGAGGAACGCGGCGCAAGTCCAGTGCACTGCCGTGAGCCCGTGCGAAGCGCACCTTGTCGTCTCTACCGCGCCTGAAGCGTCCGTGAAAAAGTTGACGGCGCAGCCGCACAGTATCGCGCCAGCGATGATAACTGCGACATACGCGGCGGCGGCCTTGCGTCCGATGAGTGCCGCAACTGTCGTCACAGACATCGCGTTCATGGCAGGGCCGACCATGAGGAACACGAACGCCGCGCCGGGTGAGACGCCTTTCAGGATGAGCGACGCGGCAATCGGTATGGATGCCGTGGAGCAGACGTACATCGGGAAACCGATGATCGCCATCGCCGGCATCGCAAGCCAGTCCTTGCCTCCGAACGCCTCGGCGAAAAAGCCATCAGGAACAAGCACGGTCACGAGCGCGGACACCGCAAGGCCGATGGCAAGGGGTTTCACGACAGAGCCAAGGAGTCGTCTGTATGCCTGCCACAGGATCGCTTTCAGCCCACGTGAAGAGGGCGGCGTATTGTCCGCCGCCGAAGCCGAGGCATCGTCGCCACCGACAGCCGAAACGACCGCGCCGCCAAGTATGCCGGTGAGCGCGGCGGCGAGTGGGCGGGCGATTGCGAACACGGGACCCATCAGCGCGTATGTCGCAAGGATCGAGTCGATGCCCGTCTGGGGCGTGGAGATGAGGAACGCGGCAGTTGCGCCTTTCCCCGCGCCGTTGCGGCGAAGCCCCGTCGCAATCGGAAGAACGCCGCACGAGCAGATCGGGAGCGGCACTCCCACCAGCACCGCGCGCAGGATACCGGAGAAGCCGGAGCTACCGCCCATGACGCGGTTCACCCATGCCCTTGGAATCCATACGGCGATAATGCCGGCGGCGAGAAAGCCAACGACGAGCCACGGCGACATCGCGGCGAAAACCTCGGCAAATGAAATCAAGAGATCACTTAACATGTTCATGGTTCCATATTATACCATACCCCTGTAGTGTAGGAGTTGTTCATTTAGAGCCACAAAGAACAGGAGAGTCAGGAGAGGAGTGAGGCGGTTGGCCACAAAGAGCAGGAGAAGCAGGAGAGGAGCGAGGCGGTTGGCCACAAAGAGCAGGAGAGGCAGGAGAGGAGTGAGGCGAGGACACGGCTTTCAGCTCTATCACGATGCCATCAACAAGCATGTCAACAATGTAATCTCCAAGGACATAGCCGTCTTCATCGCATATCGTGATTGGCACTTGTGTCTGGACATTGAAACCGGCTTTTGAAAGCCTATGGGCAAGCCCGTTTTCATAGACTTTCTCAAGATATCCCGTCCCAAGATAGACATGCAGTTTATACGCGATCTGCCGTATCGCATCACACTTTGCATTTGATTCTTCTTCAGTCATTTCTTACCCTCTCCTGTCCTTTGTGGCTTACAACCACCCCAACTCTACTCTCCTGTTTCTCCTGTTCTTTGTGGCTTACAACCACCCCAACTCCACTCTCCTGTTTCTCCTGCTCTTTGTGGCTTAAAACCTATCCCTAACACTCCTCTCCTCTCACTCCTGTCCTTTGTGGCCTAAGACCTATCCCCAACACTCCTCTCCTGTCACTCCTGTCCTTTGTGGCTTAAGACCTATCCCCAACACTCCTCTCCTGTCACTCCTGTCCTTTGTGGCTTAAAATGTCCAGCTGGGGTTGAAAGCGGTGCAATGATCCTGCCGACGAGGCTTATCGCGCAAGCTTCCAGCAAAGCCAGGCGGAGAGCGTCTTTGAGTCGAAGATTGTCCCGTTGCGAATGCCGTCCTCGACTTCGGCTTCCGAGAGGATAACGGGATAGACGTTCTCGTCTGGATCCTGGTCTTGCGCGTGGGCAGCGTCGGAAATCTCCGCGAAGTAGAGGTGGATCCTCTCTTCGCAATATCCGGGCGTGCAGATGATCGTCGTGAGGAACTTGATCGACGTCACCTCGTAGCCCGTCTCTTCGGCCGTCTCGCGCCTTGCGCCCTCTATCGGGTCTTCGCCCGGCTCAAGCCCGCCTGCGATTGCCTCTATGAGCGCCTCTTCCGCCGCCTTGCGGTATTGCTTTACGAACACGAACTTGCCGTCGGGGCGACGCGCGATGATCGCGACGGCGTTGCCGTGGCGTATTACCTCGCGCTTCGCCTTGCGCCCGTCGGGGAGCTCGATGTCGAGCAAATCGACGCTGATGATCTTGCCTGTGTACTTGCGCTCCGTGGCGAGCGTCTTTTCGGTTAGGTCTGACTGCATTTCATTATTTCCTTGTTATTCCCGACTAGATCGCGACATGCGTGGCCAGCATGATGTGGCTTTGCGGCCCGTGGTGTATCCGGCGCGGAGGGCGAGTTCGCGGTCGTCGTTGAAGTCTGCGCCAGGCGTGGTGAGAAGGGGTCCCGCGATGCCCGCCGACATCCCCACGTAGATGCACTTTGCCGCCGTCTCGTCGCTCATGTCGCGGCGTCCGCCCGCGAAGCGAAGAGGTGTTGAGGGATTCACGAGCCTGAGAAGAGCGACGGAATCGACCACGCGTTCTGGATCGAGAATGCCCTTGTCGGCAAGCGGCGTTCCCTCAATCGGATGCAACACGTTAACGGGGATGGAGTCCGGCGCTATCTCCTTGAGCGCGAATGCGAACTCAACAAGCTGTTCGTCCGTCTCGCCCATGCCGATGATGCCGCCGCAGCAAATCTGGAAGCCGAGCTTCTTCGCGGCGCGAAGCGTTGCAAGCTTGTCCGCCACCGTGTGCGTAGAGCAAAGCGACGGGAAAAGCGACGGCGCGGTCTCAAGATTGCAGTGGACGCGCTGAAGTCCCGCCTCCTTGAGTTTCAGGAGATCATCATCAGAGAGAAGGCCAAGCGAAGCGCAAAGCCCTATGTTCGTCGCCTTGCGCATTTCGCGGAGCGCCGCGCAGACGTTCTCCACATCATCATGCGACAGGCATCGTCCGGACGTGACGATGCCGATGCGGTCGGCACCGTTCGCCTCCGCCTCTTTCGCCGCCTTCACGCACGCCTCCGTGCCCACCCAGCCGTAGGTCTCGCATCCCGTCTTCCAGTGGGCGGACTGCGCGCACCATTTGCAATTCTCTGAGCAGCGCCCCGAGCGCGCGTTGATGATGGAGCAGAAATCAAAGCGCTTTTCCACGCACGTCTCTGTCACCTCGTGCGCCCGTTCGCGCAGCTCCTGCCGCCGTTCCGGCTTTAAAAGCGCCAACGCCTCGTCTCTACCTATGCTTTCCATCGCTATTATCCCATAGTTGTCTCACGCAGAGGTGCGTAACCGCCGCGCAAGCGGGGCTCGCGATTCGAGCGAGCCAAGCCGAGCGGAGCGAGTGCCGAGAGAGGCAGAGTTCGCAGAGGTTTCCCAACTTTTGGTCTCTACCATCTTTACTGTCACTTGCACTAAAGTTATTAGATGTGAAAATCAATTTTTCTCCTGTTCTCGCTACGCTCTCTGCGTTCTTTGCGTTCTTTGCGGCTAAAACCACTACTCAGACCTAACCCCACGTTCATGCTGCCGGTGCGGTAACCGAGAAGATCAATGGCGACGTATGCGAAGCCAAGTTCTTCGTGCGCGACCTTCAGGAGAAACGTGGAATCGACGCCGCTCGAAAACGCGACGGCAATCCCGCCCGTCTCCCGCAGCAACGCGCGCAGCCGCTCCAACTTCGCCTCTATGTCATTTTCGTTCGCCATCTTTTCTTGATTTGATGTGGGTATTATATCATTTCTGCTCTAAATCCTGTTGTCCCAATTCTTGAACACGACCTCTTGGCCGTTGGCGCGGATGGCGGCATAGACTTCATCCGGTGTACGGCTGTCGGAAAGCGTGAACTGCGCGACATCCTGTTTGCGGTTTCCAGTCAAGATGGCATAGCCGCCGGGCGTGACGCGGGATCCTGCGCTCATGTTGTCGGCGGCGGTCAGCACGATGCGGTCGCGGAACGCGGGTGGTTCGCGGGTCGAGACGGTCATGCAGCATTGCGGGAAGACGATGCGGAAGGCAAGCATCATCAGTTCAAGGTCGCGTTCATCCACCTCGCATGGCGGAACGAATCCCCCCTCCACGCGACAGATGCGCGGAAACGCGAACTGTACTTTCGCCTCGTAGCATTCGCGCATCAGGTAGAAGGCGTGGGCGGCGAGACTCGCGGCTTCGCGCTGCCATGGTCCCAACCCCAGCAGGAACGCACAACCAAGGAGACGAAAACCGGCGTGCCCTGCGCGGAGTTGGGTACCAAGTCGAAAGTCGTAGTCCGCCTTTGGCCCCGCCGGATGCATTTCTCGGTAGAGGTCGCGGTCGTACGTCTCTTGAAAGCAGGTCAATCCCTCATAACCGGCGGCGAAGAGTTCCTGATACCCGTCCTCCGTCTGTGGCGCGACTTCAAGCGAGAGATTGGAGAACAGGCCTTTCAGGAGTCGCCCGACTTCGGCGAGATGCGCCACCGTATTGACGCGCGGATCTTCGCCGGCGACGACAAGCAGCGAGTCGATGCCGGTCGCGCGGACGGCATCGGCCTCGGCGCGGATTTCATCGAGCGTCAGGTTGCGCCGCACCGTCCCCGTGTGCTGGCGGCGGAAGTCGCAGTAGCGGCAGGAGTTGATGCAGGTGTTGCCGATGTAGAGCGGGGCATAGACGCTCACCGTCTTGCCGTAGTACCGCCGCCGCGCGATCTGCGCCGCCTCGCGCAGGACGCCCATAAACGGATAAGCTGCCGGGCTGATAAGATTTAGGAGGTCAAACCAGTCGTGGCGTACCTTGCCGAGTGATGCCACCACCATCTCCGGCGTGACGCCAGAAAAGTAGCCGTCAACTTCGTCTTCGGTGTATTTGAGATGCGGGAACATGGCACAACACAACTATCACATTTTGAGAAACGCGATAGTGAACACTTTACTTGAAAATATCCATGGGGCTGGTGGCGGAGGCCGTGGAGCGCGGGGCGGGCGGACGCGCCTCGACGGCAATTTCCGCTGCGCGGACGGCAAGTTTGAACGCCTCGGCCATCTTCACGGGATCGCCTGCCGCCGCAACGGCCGTGTTGGCGAGAACGGCATCCGCGCCCAGCTCTATCGCTTCCGCCGCATGGCTAGGTAATCCGATTCCAGCATCGACGACGACCGGCACATGGCTCTGCTCAATGATAATCTCGATCATATCGCGGGTGCGCAATCCAAGGTTGGAGCCGATGGGCGAGCCAAGCGGCATCACCGCCGCCGCGCCGGCCTCTTCGCAATGCCGCGCCAGCACCGGATCGGCATTGATGTAGGGCAATACGACCATACCAAGCTTTGCACACTCCTCGACCGCCTTCAGCGTCTCAATGGGATCGGGCAGGAGATAGCGGGCGTCAGGGTGTATCTCGATCTTGAGCCAATTGAAGCCCGCCGCCTTTCCGATCTTCGCGATGCGTACCGCCTCGTCCGCATTTCGCGCGCCAGACGTGTTGAGCATCACTTCCACTCTGCTGCTGTCGATTGCCTTCAATATGTCGTCGCCGGACGAATCTCCTTCATGGACGCGCGTAAGGGCGACCGTGACGAGCTCCGTCTCGCTTGCGGCAAGCGCTGCCTTCGTCTGTTCGCTTGATGCGAACTTCCCCGTTCCGAGGAAGAAACGGTTTGTGAATGTCTTGTTTCCGATTGTCAGTTGTTTCATGGTTCTTCTCCAAGTAAAAGCGATACAATGGAATTGGCCTGCATCGCTGCGGCGATGGTGACGCGCACCCCAACAGGCGCGAAGCCGTCGCGCACGTCGCGCGTCTGGTCGCCCACGAGGATCAGGTTCCTCCCCACCTTCCTCACGCGGATGTCGTTCGAACGCCCCCAGCCCGCAAGCCCGATGGCAGAGACCACCGGCTTCCCCATCGGCAGAAGCGCATGGAGCAGCATTGCCTTGCCCTCCGCTGAATCAAGCGCCTCGACGATTGCCTGGCAGCCGGCGAACACCCAGTCCACGTTGTCCGGCGACAGATGTACGTCATGCAACTCCAGCGTCAGCTCCGGCTCGATCAGATGCAGATTTGCGGCAAGCGCGTCGATCTTCTTCTCGCCGAGCTGGTGGCGGAAGAAGAACTGTCGGTTGAGGTTAGATTCGTTGACCGTGTCGAAGTCCGCGATGACGAGCCTCTTCATTCCAGCCCGCACAAGAAGCATGGCCACGTTCGACCCAAGTCCGCCCGCCCCTGCGATGCCGACCTTTGCGTTTTCGAGGATGCGCCGCTCCCGTTCCGTGAGATACGTGTTCGCGCCCATGTCACCCTCCCGCCACGATGCGGAACACGTTGAGCACCGCGCCTTCGTGCAGCGATGTCGCCGCCACGGCGTCGCCCGCGACGATCTCGCCGTCCAGTTCGACGACCGCCTCCACCGCGTCCACGCCCTGTGTCGCCAGAAACGCCGCCACGGTGTCTGCGCCCGTTTCCGCCTCTTTGCCTTGGTACCTGATTTTCATCCTTGTTCCTTCATTGTTTGGTTCGGTTGGCTACAGCCGTGCGAAGTTCATGTACACGAGGCGGTAGTCCTCCGGATTGTAGATGTATTCGTTGCCGTGCGGCGGCGACGTGCGGACTATCTCGCCGTCCTTAACGGCGACAAGGCTCGTGAAGGGAACGGGTTCCCACGTGCCCGTGGAAAGCGGACGCGTCGAAAACGTCACGGCGTCCACATCGCGCCAGACGTGCAGCGTGTCCCTGAAGTTGCAGTGCGCGTACAGTACCTCGCCGTCGTATAGGAGCAGATTGAGCTTGTTTCCCTTCGCCAGATCGGCGATCGCGGCGGACAGCACGCCGAAGCGCTCCGCCTCGTCCATGGCATGGCGGCGATGGTTTTGTGCCACGTTGATCTTGTCGATGAGATGAAGCAGCACGCGCTCGGAATCCGTGTCGCCGTACTGGATGCCCATGTAGTCGTTCAGCGCCGTGCCGGAGAAGATTGTCCCGTTGTGCGCCAGCGTCCAGATGCGGCCGCTGTTGTCGGCGGCCGTGAAGGGGTGGCAGTTCTCGTATTCGATGTGGCCGATGGTGGCCAACCGAATGTGGGCGATGAGCGAGCGTTCCTCCACCGGGGCGGCGAGCAATCCCGCCAGGAAAGCGCTGTGTGTGGCGCAGACAGGCTCCTTCTCAATCGACGGCGCGCCGCCGTCGAGGAAGCGTGCGAGGCCCCACCCGTGCGGATGCGCCTCCGCA
>JBGUVV010000408.1:0-7862 GCA_045220525.1 Kiritimatiellia bacterium | reverse complement strand
ACAACTCAAATGAAAATGTTCGAACTGCTGCCGAGGCCCCTCGGGCCCATCTTCAGAAAATTGACTCACCTGACTTGCAATTTACCTACGCGGCAAAGACCGTCGAACGGGCAAGGCGAGGATTAGCGTTCCTGCAGCTCTGCAATCTCAACGAGCCGTATGAACTCCGCGCGATAGCCCTCCTCGTCGGAGCCCCTCGCCCCGCGCGCCCGCTTGAGGACATCCTCAAACGACGCGCCGCCCTTGAGCTTCGAATCCTCAAGAATCAACGCGAACTCCGCGACCGCCGACGCAAAGCGGAAGTCTTCGCTCGGCTCGGCATGCGTGATGTCCGCCGCGCGCCACGCAATCTCCTTCAGCTTGCTCGCGTCGCCGTCCGGCGCCTTCCAGCGCATCTTCACCGTGAAGAGCTCCGCGCTTTCGACGGTCGTCGCCTTCTGGTACTTCAAGGGGGCAACGGTTCCTGCGGCGGACTTTTCAGCGCCGGCGGGGACGATCTCGTAGAACGCGGTCATCGTGTGGCCGCTCCCGATCTCGCCTGCGTCCTTCTTGTCGTCGTCGAAGTCCTTCGCCTTGAGGAGCCTGTTCTCGTAGCCGAGAAGTCGATAGGCGGCTACCTGCGCCGGGTTGAACTCTATCTGCACCTTCACGTCCTTCGCGACGGTGAAGAGCGTTCCACCAAACTCGCTGACCATCACCTTCTTCGCCTCCAGCACCGAGTCGAGGTAGGCGTAGTTGCCGTTGCCGGCGTTTGCGAGCTTCTTCATCCTGGCGTCCTGGTAGTTTCCGCGCCCTACGCCGATCACGGAAAGGAATATTCCGCTGGAGCGCTTGGACGCGATGAAGTCCTCAAGTTCCCTCGGCGAGGATATGCCGACGTTGAAGTCGCCGTCCGTCACGAGTATAACGCGGTTGTTCGCCTTCTTGTCGAAGTTGCGCGCCGCCTCTTCGTATGCAAGCTGTATGCCCGCGCTGCCGTATGTGCAGCCTCCTGCGCGAAGGGAGTCTATCGCGGCAAGAATCTTGGCCTTGCTGCTTCCGGGCGTCGAGCCGAGGAGGACATCCGTCCCGTCGGCGTAGGTGACGATTGAGACGTGGTCCTCGTCGCGCAGCTTCGAGACGAGCAACCTGAGCCCGCTCTTGAGAAGTTCCATGCCGTTGTTGCCGTCCATAGAACCCGAGCGGTCGACGAGGAACGTGAGGTTGCACGGCGGCATGGCATCGCCCTCCAGCTTCTTCGCCTGCACCCCGAGCCTCAGCAGCTTGTGCGCCTTGTTCCACGGGCACTCGGCAAGCTCGCAGTTGACGGCTATCGGGTCGCCGTCCATGGGCGGGTTGTAGTCGTAGCGGAAGTAGTTGACGTATTCCTCAAGCCTCACCGAGTCCCGAGGCGGCAGTCGCTTCTGGTCCATCAAGTACCGGCGCATCAGCGTGTAGCTAGACGTGTCGACGTCAAGCGAGAATGTCGAGAGCGGATTGCTTCTTGGATCCGAGAACTCGTTCTCGTGGAACTCGGCGTAGCGCTCGGTGCCGTAATCCTGCTGGACGGGCTCACGCACGGCATGACGACTGCCGCATATGGACTTCATCGTTATCGGAGATTTCATCAAGGCGACACTTTCGCGGCGATCGGCCATACACTTCATCGTTATCGCAGATTTTATCAAGGCGACGCTTTCGCGGCGATCGGCCATAACGGGCTTGACTGGCGTCGGACACGAAGCCACGACGGGAGCGGGGATGTCGAAGTCTATCTTGATGTCGACCTTCGGCTCAGCCGCGGACTCCTGGCATTCTTCTTCCACCTCCATGCACAATTCCTCGCTATTCGCCCGCATCTCTGCGTCGCCCGCCTTTACGCGGCGGATATTCTCAAGCCGCACTGCCTCATGCGACTTCAGCTGCTCCTGGTAGAGCATCCACGTCGCGCCAAGGCATATCATCAGCATCGCGGCGAGGCTCCAGCCTCCGTAGCGCCGCCAGATTCCCACGGACCGCCTACCCTGCGTCTTCTCAACGAGAGGCGCGAAATTGCCGCCTGAGACGAGAAACGCCTTTTCGTATTCCGCCTCGGGCCCGTTGCCGGCGACAATGCGCCCCACAGAAGTCTTGCCGAGCCTTTTCACGACATCCGCAAGGTCTTCTCGCGAAACGTCGTCAACGCGCCAGCTGCGCTCGACAAACCGCCGCGAGGCTACGCAGGAGTTCCAGAGCTGAAGCACCCTTTCGCCGACAAGCATCTCGCGCTGCGACGCAGGGACTGTAAACGGCGAGACCGGCACGATCCTCCAGCCCGGCAGTCCGCAGTCTTCGACAACAAGCGCGACAAAGGGCTTCTCCATGTCGGCGAAGATGCGATACTCGCCGACCTTCACCTCGCCGTCGAAGTCGCCCCCCGCCGCCTGCCGCCTGCCAACATCGCCCCAGAACCCGGAGGCCCCCGCCAAACGGCCAACTCCGCCCCTGTAGAGCGCCCACTCCTTCTCGAATACTTCCTTCGCGTTCATTCCGCACCTCCCAGCTTCGCGCGGACATCTGCGCCAAGGGCGGCTTCGCAAGCTTCGAGGAGCGTGCGTGCGAAGAGCGGGCTTGCCGCGTCCTCGTCGTTCTTTAGCTCCCGTCTCAAAGTCTCCATCGCCTTCTCCCGTAGCGCGTATGCGCGCGATTTCGCAGTCTTCAGCACTTCAAGGACCGCCGTCGCCGTGATCGGTATGTCCTGTGCCGTCGCATAGTAAAGGAGCGCAACTGACTGCTTTTCCGCTTTTATTTTCCTGGCGACCGTTTCAATCAAGCTCAATGCCTTTTCCCGGAGCGGTTCCAAGTCCAGGAACTCGGCGGGGTCGGCAGTGTCGGGCTGCTCGATTTGCGCGATGTCGTCTTCTCCGGCGCTTTCCCACACGAGCCGGCGGCGCCCGTCTTCGCCGCGGATGGAGCGGGGCTTCCATCCTTTTAACGTTGCGATCCAGTCGATGACGATGTCGTGGATGCGCCCTGAAAGCGAGCCGAAGAGGGTTCCGCACACAAAATCGGCCATGCGCAGCCCTTCGGCCTTTATGCGGTGGGCGAAGTACAGCTTCAGGGGCTTTTTCTCGTCGCGCGACCCCTTAAGCCTGAAATACGCGTCGAACGCGGCCACCGGGTCGTCGCCGCCGGCGTCCGCCCTGCTCAACCCGTATCGCGCCAGCCGCGAGAGCATTGCGGACGCGACCTGAGTGCGCAGCCGTCCGCCGTTTGCCGCGCTGCATCGCTCGACCGCGCACATGGCAAACCATTCCCTCCACGCCGAGTCGCCGGCGTAATTCCCATTCAGGCAATATTCATCTTTCATGGAGTCCTCCTGAATGGGAAAGGAACCGCCATATCACTTTTTCCGCAACAAAATGCAGCCATTTGTCTGCGGCCGGTCACTGGAGCCGCTGGCCGTCGGCGACTAGGCGCTTGCGGAGCGCCTTGTAGTCGATGTCCTGCACGGGGAGATCGGCTGCAATCGCATGGGCGGCGGCAGTTCCCGCCACCTGACCGAGCGCGAAGAACACGGGCTCCATGCGAATCGACCCGAACGCCATGTGCGACGCGGAAAGGCAGACCGGCACGAAGAGGTTGGCGCATTCGCCACGCCTTGGCACAATCGATCCGTAGTCGATTGGATATGGTCCAAACCTCTTGAAAGGCTTGCCGGAGCCGGGAGGGTTGGCGCTATAGTCCTCGATATTACCCTCGTTCCGCGCGAAGCCTTCCGCATCTACATAACGGCGGCAGTTGTGCGAATCCATGCCGTATGCGGCAAGCGCGACGGGACGCGGCACAATGCGTTCGCCGCGGCACTCGTGCTCGGTCATCACGTATTCGCCGACCATGCGCCTCGCCTCGCGCACGTAGAGCTGGTTCTGCCAGCCGTCGCCGCGCTCGCCTGCAAACTCGTCCCGGCAAGTGCCCCATCGCGCTACCTCTGCCCGTATCTTCTCAGGCACGCGCGGATGGTTCGCAAGCGTCCACATGAGCCCTTGCTGATACTTGAGATGCGCCTCCTCTATCTTCGCGCGCTCTGCATACGACGCCTCAGGATAGTTCCAGTTCGCGCCGATGAAGTCGGTGGAAAAGCCGGTGCGGTTGTTGGTGTCGGTCTTGCGATTCGGCATCGGGGAGTTGATCCACGGCATTCCGCCGTGGGCAGTGTCGAGCGGCCCCGCCTCGAGATTGCGCAAGAGAAGCTCGTAGTCGAGCTCGCGGTAGCCCACCGGCTTCTTGAACGGGATGCGGTTGCGCGGATCGTCCGTGAGGCACATGCGGAAGCAATACGCCTGGACGCGGCAGTCGCCTGAGCCGTCCGCCTCCGGGCAGTCCGGCTCGATCCCGGGAAGAAGCCCGCTCGCAGGGTCGCCCTTCTTAACATACGGATCAACTCCTGCCACAAGCTGGTGGTTCTTCATTAGCGCGCGCTGGATTCCGCTGATCGTCTCGCCGTAGACGGAATTCGCCTCGCGTCCGACCGTGTAGGAAACCCCGGCCGCCGCCATCAAGTCGCCTTCGTAAGTGGCGTCGATGAACATCTTCGCGGCAAAGCGCCTGCCGCTTTCCGTCTTTATCGCGACGATGCGGCCGTCCTTTGTCTCCACTCCGCCCGGACTGCGGTCAAGGCGTTCGTTGCGGTGGACGACAATCGCCCAGTCCCTTTCCCAGAACTCCAGCACCTTTAGCGCCGCGCTCGGCTCGAACGTCCACATTGAGTCTTCGCCGCGCTCCCAGCAGCTTTGGCCGCGTGGCTTATATTCCTCGCGCTTTTGGAACTTCCATGCGGAGTCTGTCTCGTAATAGGCCTTGATGTCCTTGTAGAACTGCCGCGCAAGACCGCCGAACGCCGCCTTGTTGCCGATGTCGGTCTGGCCGAGTCCGCCCGTCGTAAGGCCGCCAATGCGAGACGTCGGCTCGATGAGAATCGGCTCAAGCCCCATCTTCCTCGCCTGCACCGCCGCCGCGATTCCGGCAGGCGTCGCACCGTAGATGACGAGGTCCTTCTCGTCGCCATCCCATATCCTACGCGCCTTCTCCACGAGGTTGCACGCCTCCAAAAGCTTGGCGCGGTTCTTTTCGCCATGCGTTCCGGCCCACGGAGCCATCATGAATCCCTTGATGCGCTCGTGCGCGACATGTTCCTTGCAGAACTTGACGATGATCTCAAGGTTCTTCGGCACCTTGTAGTTCGACGCACACGGGATCTGGTCGTATTTCGCCTCCTCCAGCTCAAGGAAGCCGAGCGGGCCCGCCCACGGCTCCGGCCAGTCCATCTTTCCTATCTCGGCGTCGTTTCGCACCATGTGCTGCATGAAGAAGTAGTGCCAGTTGGACTGCATCACCGAATGCGGCATCTTCTTCAGAAACTCGTCGTGGTGCTTCCAGTTCTGGTCGCTCCATATCCACGCCTTGGACCCGTTCTTCTCAACCTCGCCAACTGTGAACATGAAGTCGTGCCACCAGAGGTCGCCCTGCCGCACGATGGCAAGGGCCTTTTTCTTCTGGGCGATGACCTTCTCCTCGTCCCAGCCAAGATGGAAGAGCCTCGGCCTGCCGAATATCTCGCAGACGTCGCGTATCACGTCGGCGCAGACCTTGTAGTATTCCGGCGTCGAGAGCATGCGCGAGTATTCCTTGAGCCAGGCGTCGTGCGACGCCGAGAAGTTGAGCTTCGGAATGGGCTCGAGCCCGAGGCGCCTGAGGCGGGCAAGTTCCTCCTTCATCTCTTCTGGAGTCCAGCTGCCCTCCACCGCAAGCTCGGGGTGGCTTGGATAGACCATACCCTCGCCAAGATCGATGAGCAGCATGTTCACGCCTTTTTTCGCCGCGAGCTCCGTGACCTCGTTCCAGATATTCCTGTCCGTGCGGTTGGAGACGGAACCGCCGTCACCCCACATGTCGTGGCCGAGCTGCATCATAAGCCCCCACGAAATACCGTCCGACGCCCCGGCCGCCAACGAAGCGGCAAGGGAAGCGAGCATCACTATCTTCTTCATCGCGCTCCTTTCACTCCTTCGGCTCGAGCAGAATGTCGCGGATCTTCTGCATGTCCGCCTCGGTAAAGCCAAGCCAGAGCACGTATTTGCGTATGCGCTCGGCGAGCGTCGCCCCCTCGAACCTGTCGAACGACTTCACGAAGTCCGTGAACCACCTCAGGTGCTTGGCATCGTTGACGCCGCCCTGCCAGGCGGTTATCTGGTAGTCCTTCCATATCTCGTCGTCGTCAAGGCCGAGGATCCCGTGCAGAATCGTCGCCACCGTGCCGGTGCGGTCCGCGCCGCCGATGCAATGGAAGTCGATCGGGTAGTTCGAGGGGTCGAGGAAGACGCGCAGCACACGGCGCGTGTCGTCGGCGCCAATCGTGTGAACCGAAGCGTATCCATGGTAGTTCGTCGGCATGGTGACGAACTTGACGCCCGGCCCAAGCGGAGAGCACGTCATGCCGAAGCGCTCGCGTGTGCTCCTGAGATCGATGTCGGTCTTTATCCCGAGCTGTTCGACCATGTATCTGCGCCACTCCTCCGTGAGCCGCGCACTCCCAGGTTCGGTAGGCTCCGACTTGATCAGCCGCAAGTATTTCCTATCCAGCTCCTTCCCGCTTTTCAGTTTCGCGGAATATTTCGCGCCAAGCTCGCCCATCGAGGCGAGCCTGCCCTCCGCCTCCAGATTCTTGATTTCCTCCAGAGTGTAGAAGACCGTAGCCGCGTTGTTGTTGAGGCCCGACGAACGATAGACCAGCCCCTGCCTCACGCGGCGGCCGCCGATCATCCGTCCGCCGATGTCGCGCACGTTGGGCACTTTCGGGATGCGCATGAGGCGCGGCGCCTGGTCTTCCGTAGTGAACGAGCCCCTCGCGGTCTCGCCCGCGCAACGCACGCTCCAGTCGTATGTCGCGGCAACCTCAAGGTTCCAGACCTTGACGCAGTTGGTGGCGACAGTCGCCCTGAACCACGGCGACTCACTGCCTCGACGCGTCACCGACACCTCGTACGAACTGTCCCTCCCCTGCCATTCCAGCACGACAGGACGCGGCTCAGAACGATAGCGCTTGATCGCTTTTTCCATCTTCGGCTGCGCGTCGTCGAAGAACTTCGCGCGCTCGTCGCGGGCCATCGCCATGAACGCCTTCTGCTTTTCGCTCAGCAGCGAAACCGTCGCACCGTCCCTCGGCGAAACAAGCGTAATCGCCTCCGCCAGGGACGCGATGCAGACCAAGCTCGCCGCAAACATCTTCTTCAGCATGTCACTCTCCTCGTTGTGTCGTATTGTAGCATTGCACCAAATGCACTCACCGCCGCCAGTATCTGCCTGGCGACAGGAACAGGTAGCCGGACGTGCCGGGAACGTCGAGCTGGACCATGCGACGCATCCCCTTGGGACGCACAATCTCCACATGCCAGAGCCCTTCCTTCACATCTGCCACGGCAGGCTGAAACCTCTCCCATTTCGTCACGGGATTTCTGCTCCACACCTCTGCGCCGTCAGGAGAGAACACCTTCGCCGCGCTCTTCTCGTATGAATCGCCTCCCACGAAAAGCGCAAATGGCTGCTTTGCGCCCGTCCAGAAATACGCATTTCCGGAAGACGCCGCAAACGCCATGGCGCGCTCCTTCACGACAACTGCCAGCGGCACGTCCGCCTCCAGAACCCGGAAGGCATGGCGCCCGGCGTCGAAATGCAATTCGTGGAATCCGGCGGCAGGCACGTTGAACACAAGCTCCACCGACTCCTCCGCAACTTGCGGAAGGCGAGCCTTGAGCTTCTTGCAACCCATCCATATCTCCACCTTGGAAGGAATCAACGGACGCTTGGAGCGCCTCTCCAGCTTGGCGAGTAGGCGAACCTTGCGT
>JBGUVV010000407.1:0-3221 GCA_045220525.1 Kiritimatiellia bacterium | reverse complement strand
CTCCCGAAAGGCGCTATCGAGTTCATAGACCTCAAGGCGGTCGAGCGCACGGACACGGTTCTCGTCTATGTGCGCCAGCCGAATCCCGACGGACGGCTCGTCCCCGACAGCGCGGCAACGCTCGACCTCTCCGTTGCCGCTTCCGGCGTTCTGCCGTGGGTCTCGCCCCAGGCTCTCATCGAAGACGGCGACGAGAGTTTCGTCTATGTCGTCGAGGATGGCAAAGCCAACCTCCGCGCCGTTGAAGAAAGTGCGCGTCTTCCCGACCGCGTGTTCGTGAAGTCCGGCCTCAAGGCTGGCGAAACGGTAATCGTCGGCGGAACACACAAAGTCTCCGACGGCACCGCAGTGACGTGCAAGGAGACGAAGTGAGCGCGACCGACAGACATCTCGGTTCGCTCTCGCGCGTGTTTATCGAGCGGCCGCGCCTCGCCGCCGTCGTTGCTATCGTGATGGCGGTCGCGGGGATTATCTCTCTGCCGCATCTCGCAATGGAGGAGTTTCCCGAAATCGCCCCGCCGCAGATCTATGTCTCCGCGAGCTACGCGGGGGCCGACGCGCAATCCGTCATCGAGACCGTGGCGACGCCCATCGAGGACGAGCTGAACGTGGTCGAGGGGCTTTCCTACTACACCTCGACCTGCGACAGTCTCGGCGGATACTCCTGCACCCTGACGTTCGCGAGCGGAACGAACCCCGACCTTGCAATGGTCAACGTGCAGAACGCGGTCAAGCGCGCCGAGCCGCTTCTGCCGTCCGAAGTCCAGCGCACGGGCGTGGACGTCGCCAAGCAGACCTCGTCCTCCATCGCCATGTACGCGTTCACGACGGACGGTTCGCACGTCTCGCCCCTCGAACTCGGCGACTACGTCTCGCGTACCGTGAAAGACCGCCTGACGCGCGCACCCGGCGTCTCGTCCGTCTCGGTCTATGGCGCGAAGGACTACGCGATGCGAATCTGGCTGAACCCCGTGCGCATGGCCGCGCTCGGCATCTCCACGGAGGAGGTGGAGTCCGCCATCACCGCGCAGAACCTTCAGGCCGCGCCGGGCGACATCGGCGCGGACGGGTCGAACGCCGGACGCACCTACAAGCTCACGACGCGCGGACGCCTCAAGAAGGCGCCTGATTTCGGCTCGATTGTCGTACGCACGGACGAGAACGGCGGCGTCGTAAGGATATCCGACATCGCCCGCGTGGAGCTCGGCGCGAGCGGCTACGCGCAGAGCTTGACGCTGGACGGCAAGGAGGCCTGCAACATCGACGTGTACCGCCAGACGGGGGCGAATGCGCTTGCGACGGCGCGGAGCGTCAAGGCGGAGATCGAGGCGTTGAAGAAGTCGTTCGCGCCAGGCGTAGAGTGCGTCGTCGCCTACGACCCCACGCTCTACATCAACATGTCGCTCAGGGAGATCGTCTCGACACTCCTCCTCGCGCTTCTGGCGGTCGTCGTCATCACCGCGCTCTTCCTCCAGGATTGGCGCGCCACGCTCGTTCCCTGCGTCGCCATCCCGATATCGCTCCTCGCGACGCTACCTGTCATGCTCGTACTCGGGTATTCCATCAACCTCCTCACGATGCTGGGGCTTGTCCTTGTGATCGGCTCCCTGTGCGACGACGCCATCGTGGTGACCGAGAACTGCCAAACGCTGATCGAGCGCGACGGGCTTTCCCCGCGCGACGCAGCCTTCCGCTGCATGCACGAGATCACGGGCGCGATCATCGCGACAACGCTCGTCACCTTCGCGTGCTACGTGCCGTTCCTGTTCTACGGCGGCATGGTCGGGCGGCTCTACATGCAGTTCGCAGTTGCGATGTGCAGCGCCCTTGGATTTTCGACGGTCGTCGCCATCGTCCTCTCGCCTGTCCTCTGCGCGCTTCTGCTCCGCCCCAGCCGCCCGTCAAAGGTGTTCGCGCCGTTCAACGCGCTCCTCTCGGCGTCGCAGGGCGGCTATCTCCGCGTCGTGCGCCTTCTTGTCCGGCACGGCGGCATCGCGCTTCTCCTGACCGCACTCTGCGGCGGCGGGATATGGGCGCTCTCAAAGACCGTCGAGCCAGGCTTCATCCCCGACGAGGACAAGTGGTTCTTCATGTGCGACATCGAACTTGCTCCCGGCACCACCATCGCCCGGACGGAGAAGGTGCTGAAGGAATTCCTTGAATCCATACGCGACATCCCGTCCATCGAGACGATCATGCTCGACGCGGGATCCAGCATGATGTCCGGATCGGGTGAGAACTACGGCTCGGGCTTCGTCCAGCTCAAGGACTGGTCGCAGCGGCAAGGCCCCGGCGAATCGCAGGAGGAGATCATCGCAGAAGTACAGCGGCGGGCGGACGAAATCGCCGAGGCGCGGATTTCCTGCATGGCCATGTCGCCGCTCATGGACCTCGGCACGACGGACGGACTCGAATTCCAGTTCTGCTCGGACGGCGGCGCGTCGGGCCGTACGCTCGCCCAGGCCGTCCGCCGCCTGGCCGACCGCATCCGCGAGTTGCCGGGCGCGGGCAACGTGACGGCGTCTTTCACGAGCGACACGCCGCAGATCCACCTTGACGTGGATCGCGACAAGGCGCAGTCGTTCGGCGTCTCGGTGGACTGTCTCTTCTCCTCGCTCCAGAGTGTCATGTCGGCGCATTACGTGAACGACTTCAGCCACGGTGGGAACAACTACCACGTCATCGTCCAGGCCGACAACGCATTCCGCTCCTCACCCGAATCGCTGGGCGAGCTGCAGGTGATGAACAAGGACGGCGCGTTCGTGCCGCTCGCATCGTTCTGCTCCTTCAAGAAGCGTCCGGGCGTCAGGCAGATCAACCGCTTCAACAAGCAGTCGAGCGCGTCCGTCACGGTCGGCGTCGCGTCGGGAAGCGCGGCGGAGCTCATGCGCCGGATCGAGGCGATTCCACTTGAGCCTGGCTTCCACGTCGAATGGACGGGCATCGCCCGCGAGCAGCGCGAAAACGAGGGCCGCCTCGGCCCGCTTCTGGCGCTCGCCTGCCTCTTCGCGTACCTCTTCCTCGTCGCGCAGTACGAGAGCTGGACGCTTCCCGCCAGCGTGATGCTCTCGGTCGTTTTCGCCATCGCGGGCGGATACGCCGCGCTTGCACTCGCCGGCGGAACGCTCACCGTCTATGCGCAGCTTGGCCTCGTGATGCTGATTGGCCTTACGGCGAAGAACGCGATCCTGATGGTCGAATACGCCAACGCGAAACAGCGC
>JBGUVV010000406.1:0-2089 GCA_045220525.1 Kiritimatiellia bacterium | reverse complement strand
ATCTACATCTGCCATGCGCTCACGGGGGACGCGCATGTGGCCGGCATAAAGCCGGGCGAGAGCAAGCCGAGCGGATGGTGGGAGGGCATGATCGGCCCTGGCCGCTCCATCGACACGAGGCGCTTCCACATCATCTGCGCAAACGTGCTCGGCGGATGCGCCGGAACGACCGGGCCGATGTCGATAAACCCCGATACGGGTAAGCCGTATGGCTCCTCTTTCCCGCAGTATACTTTCGACGACGCTGTCGATGTCTTCAGGCTTTTCCTCCACCAGCTCGGCATTCGCCACCTTGCCGCCCTCATAGGCGGAAGCTACGGCGGGCTGCAGGTGGTGAACTGGATGACGCGGTTCCCGGACGACATGGACAAGGTCTGCCTCATCGCGACCTCCGCCCATCTCAACACGCAGGCGCTGGCGTTCAGCGTGATGAGCCGCAACTCCATCACCGACGATCCCAATTGGAAGGGCGGGGACTACTACCTTGAAGGCGACGGCAAGGGGCCGAAGGCGGGGCTTGCGTCCGCCCGCCAGCTTGCGCACATAACCTACCTTTCTCGCGAGCTCCTTCAGGAGAAGTTCCACCGCGACCTCCAGAAGAACTTCGTGGAGGCGCCGGAAGCGGAGCGCGCCGAGAGGGACAGGCTCTTCAAGACGTATTTCCAGATTGAGAGCTACCTCGACTACCAGGCGGCGAAGTTCGTAAGGCGCTTTGACGCGAACTCCTACCTTCACATAACGCGGTCGATGGACCTCGCGGACCCGTGCCTCAGATTTGGCTCTCTCGACGCTGCGTTCGCCCGCGTCAAGGCCCGTACGCTCGTCTGTTCCTACGAGAACGACATCCTCTTTCCCGCATGGCAGTCGAAGGAGATCGCCTCCTCCCTCGTCAAGGCGGGCAAGCGCGTATCCTACTGCCATCTCGAGTCCGGCACTGGGCACGATTCGTTCCTTACCGACATTGAGCACCTCTCGAAGATTGTGGGCGGCTTCCTCGGAAGCCGGGAGGTCAAGGTGATGAAGTCGCAGGAGCGTCAGCACGCGGGAGTCGTCGGCATGGTGAAGGAGGGCTCGCGTGCAATCGACATCGGCTGCGCCGACGGAACGCTCCTCAACATCCTGCGCGAGCGCAAGAACGTCTTCGGCGACGGCGTGGAGATTGAAGTCGAACCATACGAGGAGGCGATAGCCGACGGCCACGACGTCCTCTGGGAGGACGTGGACGAGGGACTTTCCATGGTGCCCGACTCCCATTACGACGTCGCGATAGTCTCGGACACTCTGCAGGAGGTTAAGAACCCGCGCGGGCTTCTCCACGAGGCGTTGCGGATTGCGGACGAAGCCATCGTCACGTTCCCGAACTTTGCCGCATACAGGATCAGGCTTACGTTGGCGCTTCTCGGGCGGCTCCCCGTCTCCAAGCAGCTGCCGTTCGAGTGGTACGACACGCCTAACATCCACTGCATAACGCTCAAGGACTTTAGCGCCCTCTGCAAGAAGGAAGGGATAGACATCGTCGAAGTTAAGGCGGAGTCGCGCCATCTTGTCGGCAAGCTCCTGATGGCGATGGGTTTCAAGAACCTCGGGGCTTCGCGAATCATAGCGCGCATACGCAGAAAGGGGGAATAGCCGATGACGCTTCCCCAGAGAGTTGCGAAGATATCGAGAAGGGCGCTTGCGATTCTGCATCCCTGCGCATACGGCGGGCTCGGAGAGTCCGACCTCGAAGGTGCGCTCGCCCGCGAGCTCGAGGCGGAGATCGCTCTCTTGCTGCCGGGCTCCGACGCCGCCGCCATCGTGGCCGCCTTCATCGCACGGCTTCCAGAAGTGAAGAGACTCGTCTCCACCGACGTCACGGCCGCCTACGAGGGCGATCCCGCCGCCACGTCGCCGATGGAGGTCGTGATGTCGTATCCAGGGCTCTACGCAGTAACGATCCACCGCATTGCGCACGAGCTCTATCGGCTGAAGGTCCCCATCCTGCCTCGCGTCATGAGCGAGCTTGCGCATTCGATGACAGGGATCGACATACACCCCGGGGCGACGATAGGCGAGAGGTTTTTCATCGACCACGGCACTGGCGTCGTCA
>JBGUVV010000405.1:0-2142 GCA_045220525.1 Kiritimatiellia bacterium | reverse complement strand
CTCTGCGGCTATTCCGACCTTTGCCGCGCGCTCCTTGATCATCTTGAAGACGCCCTGGCGGGTGAACATGCCGCCGAGCCGAGTGAGGAAGAGATGCGGCTCTCCGGCGCGCCCCTTGGCAAAGGCTGGCCGAGCCGCCGCGACATACGACGCAACTGCAGCCCCGGCGGCGGCGCCAATCGGCACAAGGCGTTCCTTGGACCCCTTTCCGACGACGCGCAGAAGCTCGCCTTCGGCCACGATGTCCTCGGGCTTGAGTCCGCAAAGCTCGGAGACGCGAAGGCCGCAGCCGTAGAGAAACTCGAGCATGGCGCGGTCGCGCAGCGAGACCGGGTCTTTTCCGTCGACGGCGTCTATCATGGAGAAGACCTCCTCCTCGGAAAGCGTCTTCGGAAGTATCCTCTCCTTCTTCGGCGAATCCATTAGCTCGGACGGATCGGCGGAGATTACCCGCCTCTCTTTTAGGAACCGGAGGAACATCCTTATCGCCGCCGCACGGCGGCGGCGTGTCGCAGGCGAAAGTCCGCCTTCGCGCTCGGCATTGAGAAAGCCGACGATGTCGTCCCTCGAAATCGCGCTGGCACCAGAGACGCCCTTCCGCGAAAGGTACTCCGAGAAGAACTTAAGGTCGCTCTCGTAGGAGAGACAGGTATTCTCCGCCATCGAGCGTTCAAGCCGCTCGGCGAAGACAAAGCGCTCAATCTCAGACTCGAGCAATGAAATCCTCTATGAGAGCCTTCATCGCGGGCTTGGCCGCCTCTCCGGCGGCAACCACCTCTTCATGTCCAAGCGGGTGCATGGAAATCCCCGCCGCGAGGTTTGACACGAGCGAAAGCCCCGCGACTCGCATTCCGCAGGCCCGCGCAAACGTCGCCTCAGGAACGGTTGACATCCCTACGATGTCCGCGCCCTGCGCCCTGTAGGCCCGTATTTCAGCTGGCGTTTCGTAGGCGGGCCCGAAGCTGTAGGCGTAAACGCCGTCCATCGCCCGCAGACCAAGCCTGTTTGCGCCTGCATGTAGAAGCTCCGCAAGGTGCCGCGCATACACCTCCGACATGTCGGGGAAGCGCTCGCCCCACTCCGGCACATGCGCCCCGACAAGGGGATTAAAGCCGATGAGATTTATGTGGTCGCGCAAAATCACGAAGTCGCCCGGCCTCAAGACGGGGTTTATCCCGCCAGACGCATTTGTAAGGAGCAAGTTGCGGCACCCCATCCTGCGAAGCATCTCCACGGGCGCGACGACCGGCTCCCAGCCGACGCCCTCGTAGTAGTGGCGGCGACCGCACCACGCGGCAACGCGCTTGCGTCCGAGCGTGAAAAGGACAAACTCGCCGGAATGCCCCTTGACCGTAGATGCGCCTATGCCGGGTATGTCGGAGTATGATGCCCTGAAGAGAACTTCGTCCGCCGCAAGCGAGTCGCCCCAGCCGGAGCCGAGAAGAATGCCAAGGTCTGGAGGGGTCTTGAAGCACACGTCAGGGAAATACGCGGCCGTCTTGTCAAATGCTGCCAATGTCATGTTTACGCTCCCTCGTTTCTGGTTTCGTGAATCCTTCACACGCACATACGTATTATACCAAAAAGAGAGGCGCGGGTGCATCTTCCTCCCTCAACTCCGCCTTCACAAGCAGAAACTCACAATTTGCCGTTGCTTTTTGTTAGCCTTAGCCCCCCTCGCGTTATCTAGCCAAACTGCGAGATTTCGTCGCCAAAACGCCACCATCTCAAGGGTTCCACCCCTCAGTTCCATATCTTCCCCTCGGGGACAGACCCCACAAAAGGCCCTTTTTGCAGTGGCCTTGTGCGTCGTCTCATGCCGCGGCCTCCTTCGCGAGCCTCCATCCGTGCGTCGCAAAGCCAAGATCCTCCACCGCCCGCGCGGGGACGCTCCTGCTTCGGAAGCAACTGCCAAGCGCAAACGCCGTCGCCACCACGAAGACCATGCTCCCGAATATCTTCCCTCCTCCTATCTGCGCCACCCTTCTCCCCAGCCTCCCCTCGGGGACAGACCCCGCGAACGGCTCGTCTGGCGCGGCGATCCAGCCCCAGGCATAGTCGGCGGCGCGGGTCACGATCCCGGCCCGCACCGGATTAAGGTAGACGTAGCGCATGCACGTCGCGCGGTAGCGCCCACCCTCG
>JBGUVV010000404.1:0-3942 GCA_045220525.1 Kiritimatiellia bacterium | reverse complement strand
GCTCATCGTGGACTTTCCGCAGCCAGACTCGCCGACTACGCCAAGAGTCTCGCCGCGGCGGAGCGAAAACGAGATTCCGTCAACCGCCTTAACGTGGCCGGTGGTTCTGGAGAACACGCCCTTCTTGAGCGGGAACCAGACCTTGAGGTCTTTCACCTCCAGTATGTCGTCAGAAGCCATCTTGTCAGCCGACCATTCCGCCGTTCACTGATATGATCTGCCCGGTGACGTATGAGGACTCGGGGCCGACAAGCCAAGCGACGCAGTTTGCAATGTCCTCCACCGCGCCGAAGCGCTTCAAGGGGATCGTCTGCGCATAGCGCTCGCGCACATCCTCCGGAAGACGGTCGGTCATGTCGGAGACAATGAACCCCGGCGCGACGGCGTTGCAGCGGACGTTGCGCGAGCCAAGCTCCTTCGCAATCGTCTTCGTAAGCGCTATCACGCCGCCCTTCGACGCCGTGTAGTTGGCCTGCCCCGCGTTGCCCGTTATGCCTACGACCGAGGCGATGTTCACTATCGCGCCGCCTGCGGGCGAGCCGTCCTCGTTCTTGTTCTTTATCATCGGCTTCGCGGCGGCGCGCGCAAAGAGGAACGTTCCCTTCAAATTGATGTCGATGACCATGTCCCAGCTGTCGTCGCCCATTCCGATGAGAAGGCCGTCCTTCGTGACGCCAGCGTTGTTGACGAGTATGTCCAGCCGGCCGTATTTCCCGACGACTTCCTTTACGCAGGCATTGACGGAAGCGGAATCCGACACGTCAACCTTCATGCAGAGCGCCGCCCCGTCGCACTCCTCTATTGAGCGCGCCACGGCGACTACGGTAGCTCCTGCATCCGCAAGGCGCTTCACTATCGCCTTGCCTATTCCACGCGAAGCCCCCGTGACAATCGCAATTTTTCCTTCGAGATTTCTTTCCATCTTTTCCTCCTGTCTTCTTCGTCGTCAGGCAATAGCCGCAAGCGTCGCCTCGAGGGACGCCATGTCAGAGACGTTCGTTGTGGCGAGCGCCGGATCAATCTTCTTCACAAGTCCGGAGAGGACCTTGCCCGGGCCGAACTCCACGAACGTCGTGCAACCAAGGCCCTTCGCACATTCGACGTCCGCAGCCCAGTTGGTGGTCCCTGTGACCTGCTCCAGCATAAGGGCCTTGATGGCCTGGCCGTCTGCCGGATGCGGAGCCCCGGTCACATTCGAAAGGACTGGGAACTTGGGAGCCGAGAACGAGATGCCGTCGAGCACGGGAGCGAGCTTCTCGCGCGCAGGCGCCATGAAGGCCGAGTGAAACGCGCCGGCAGTAGCAAGAGGAATCGCGCGCTTTATGCCGAGCTCCTTCGCCTTGACCGCCGCGGCGGCAATCGCATCCTTGGAACCGGAAAGGACCTGCTGCGCGGCGGAATTTATGTTGGCGACCGTGCAGCCCGTCGCCTCGCACAGCGCGGAAAGCTGTTCGCCCGTCGCGCCGACTATGGCGATCATCCCGCTGGGGACCGCCTCGCAAGCCTCCTGCATGAACCTGCCGCGCGCCTCGAGCACCTTGAGGGTGGAATCGAAGTCGAGGACGCCGGCGGCGCAAAGCGCCCCCCACTCGCCGAGCGAGAGCCCTGCCGCGCACGAGAACTGCACGTCCTTGCGCTTGCGCAGCGAGAGGAACGCCGCGTAGGACACGACGAATATCGCAGGCTGGCAGACGTTGGACTTCGTCAATTCCTCGGCAGGTCCTTCGAAGCATATTTTCCTAAGGTCAAACCCGAGAACGGAATTGGCCTTCTCGAAAAGAGACGCGACTTCCGGATCCGCCTCCGCAAAGTCCTTGCCCATGCCAGGGACCTGCGCCCCCTGTCCTGCAAATATGCAGCAGTTGCTCATTTTTTCTTTTGCTCCTTTATGCCGACATCCGCCGACTTGGCGGGTATGACGGCGCTTGTGTGGTAAGACGTCCGCGTTATCAGGACAAGGACGTTTTCATCCTGCCTGCGGGTCACGACAGGGCCGATGCGCTCCGCTTTCCTGCGGGCGATCACCCGGTCGAGGACCTTCAGCGTCGTCTGTGGGTTTAGATCGTCGGTAAACCAGTGAGGCCATCTCCCGTCGGGGTTGCCGGAAACGACGGGAACGCACCCGAAAAGATACCAGCCGCTGTCGGTGACCTCGACTGAGAGGGACTTGTCGGCAAGGTAGTTTTCGTTGACGGTAACGCAGCCGCATGCAAGACAGGCGGCGATCACGGCGAAAGTCGCGGCAATGGCTTTCACTTGGAGGCCTCCTTCAGCAAAAGGCCCGACATCTGTATCTCCCGATAGCATATTATGTACGGCAGTATCAGGGGGAACGAAACGCCGGGGATCTCGAATGTCACGAGATCCATGTTGTGCGTCACGACGCAGGCGGGGCGCGTGCCGGTCTCGCGGACGCGGTCGTTGAAGATTTCCGTCATGATGTCGGTCCGCACCTGATCGCTGAAAAGCGCCATGTCGCCCTGATGGTCACGGTCCGTTTCGCCGCATACGATCGGAAATTTGTTAAAGAGATACCAGCCGTAGTTGTGGACGTGGTAGTGCTCGAGCACCTCCCCGTCTTCGTCGGCATAGCGAAGCCCGACAAGATGCTCCGGCGTCATCGAATAGCGAGTGCAACATCCGGACGCTGCGGCAAGCAGCGCGATTGCGACAAAAAATCGGAACCGCCGTTTTCCCATGCCGGTATTATACCATACTTTCCGCCTTCCGTGGCGTTTTTGAAGCTACCTCTGCACGCGCCCGGAGGCGTTGCCTGCGGCGAGCGACGCGACTTCCTGCTCGGAAACGAGGTTGAAGTCCTTCTCGATCGAATGCTTGAGGCAGCTCGCCGCAACGGCGAAGTCGATGGCCGCCTGCTTGCCCTTGCCGGTCGCAAGCGCAAAGAGGAGCGCACCGCCGAACGAATCGCCGCCGCCAACGCGATCGACGATATGCACGTTGTATTCAGGGGAGAAGAACGCCTTCTTGCCCTTCGCGTCGTAGAGCATGCCGGCCCACTTGTTGTCGAAGGCGGAAAGCGAGGTCCTGAGCGTTATCGCGACGCTCTTCACGCCAAAGCGCTTCGCGAGCTGCTCCGCAACGGAGACGTATCCGCTCTTTTCGAGTTTCCCGGAATCCACGTCAGACCCCTCAGCCCTTATGCCAAAGACGTCTGCGGCGTCCGCCTCGTTTGCGATGAGGACATCAACATAGGGAACAAGCTTCGCCATCACCTTCCCGGCCTCGGCACGGCTCCAGAGCTTCCCGCGGTAGTTGAGGTCGCACGAAACCGTGATCTTCCTGGCCTTGCAGACTTTCAGCGCGTCAAGGCATATCGCGGGAAGTTCCCCGCCGAGCGCGGGCGTTATGCCCGTGAAATGGAACCACTTCGCGCCCTTGAGGATGCGGGACCAGTCGAAGTCGGAACGCTTTGCAAGCGCGATGGAGCTTCCGGCGCGGTCATATACGACTTTCGAAGCCCTCTGCGAAGCCCCCTTCTCGACAAAGTAGATCCCGAGACGCGGCCCGCCCCAGACGATGTCGGAAGTATCCACGCCAAAGCGCCGCATGGCGTTGCGCGCGGACTCGCCAAGCGGGTTGACGGGCAGCTTTGTCACAAACGACGCTTCAAGCCCGTAGTTCGCAAGCGACACCGCTACGTTCGCCTCCCCTCCGGCGTAGCTCGCCTCGAACCTGTCCGCCTGTACGAACCGAAGGTAGCCCTCCGGATTCAGGCGCATCATTATCTCTCCAAATGTCACGAATTTCATTGTAGTCCTCTCCTTGTCTTACCTTGGACTTAAGTAGTATAGCAGTTTCCCGCCCGAAATGCAAAACCAACGTCATTCGGGCAAGTCTTCCCAGACTGCCTCCAGCACGACGACGGCGCCAGACTCGCTTATGAGGTTGAATACCAGCATCCCATCGTCGTATCGGCGGCCG